>DAIUKN010000439.1:0-3276 GCA_036848195.1 Bacteroidota bacterium | reverse complement strand
CCGTGGGAACATTCAGCGGATCAACTCTCAAAACGGGATATCTGAAGGCGTATCGGTTTGACCCACGTCTTGCAGACCCATCGTTCAGACCACCGTCGTTTCCCGGTTACTACTCCCAGACGTATGCCATAGGCAGCTGGTGGGAGAGTGTGCATATTCCGAAGTTCAACTAGCGCCGCTCCAACTTTCAGTTGGTACGAATTCTTGGACAGAGTTCAAGTTGCAGCAAGCGCTGTGCGCCGTCGTTTATGGGAAATGATAATTGGTGGGGCCAGAGAAGGATCGAGAATCTATCGTCGCCTCGAAATTTGAATGTGCTTATCCCGGAACCTGAGCGCATACAAGGCTCCGTCAATCGAACTTGATGTACTTTTGAAAGGGGGCAAATCCGGAAAATCGGTCAATCTCGTTCGCAATGGGTCCTTGTCCTTGATGACAATCTTGTATTCGTCCGTCGAATCTGAAACCAAACAGCCATCGCAAGAATTGAGGTGCCCTTTTTGGTATTGAGCTCGGAACCGGAACAGACTATGGTCAGAAAACCGACTCGTCCGCGGGCACCTGAAATGATAGCGCATCCTGCCTCCAGGAAACACTTCTGTCGAAGTAACCAATTCCGCTCCATGTATTTGAGAATAGGACGATTGCGCAGACGGAGAGACGTCCCCGGAAAATTCATCGATTGAAAATCCCCCAAGACCGCCGTACATTGTTAAAGCCCCCCGGGACATCTGCTGTGTGCTGAAGGTATCTTCGTTTGAGGATGGCGAGTGCGATGTTTGGCCTCATGTCGGGATCCACCGCAGCTTGTCCGGCAGAGACGACCTTTCAGGTTGTTCCATAGAATCCTACGTCGCGTGCACGCTCAGTGCGTAGCATTTACAGTCGTATTGAGGCAGGGGTAATGTGCAAGAGATGCAACGGCTCGTTGGACAACAACACAACGGGATGGGAAAGAGCATGGGAATAGACAAGATCAATTTGGCCAGGAAGTTCTCTCTGTTCTCGAAGCATTGGGATCCGAAGATCGTCGGGAGCCTTAACGGGCAGCACGTCAAACTGGTCAAGTTCAAGGGGTTGTTTGTTTGGCACAACCATGAGAGCGAAGATGAGCTTTTTCTTGTCGTCCGCGGGCACTTCACGATGCACTTCCGCGAGACGTCCGTCGAAATCGCCGAAGGAGAGTTTATCATCGTCCCTCATGGAGTGGAGCATCGTCCAGAGGCAGAGGAAGAGGTTTATGTGCTTCTTTTCGAGCCGGCGACAACAATCAACACCGGGAGTGCGCCTGGCGCAATGACCGTTGATGCGCCGGTGTGGATCTAGCCTGTTCGAGAGTCTATCGCTGTTGTCCGGCCAGCGGCTGCATTCCGCCAAAAGGACGGCGTTCAAAAGAAGGCGAGAGGAGAATACCCGATGAGATATTTCTTGACCGGGGCAACCGGCATCATTGGCAGTCACGTCGCAAGCCAGCTGCGCGAGGCCGGTCATGAGGTTGTTGCTCTGGTGCGCAATCCTGAACGGGCCGGAGTTTTGCGGGCCACGGGGACTCAAGTGCTGCGGGGGACGTGACTAACAAGGAGTCCATCCGCGTCGCGATGGCCGGTACGGATGGGTGTTTCATATCGCCGGCTGGCACAAGAACGGGGTGAAAGACAAAAGCCCGGCCGTCGCAGTCAATATCGACGGGATGCGTACTGTGCTGGACTTGATGTAGGAGTTGTTTGGCGATGAAAGACTTGATAAACCAATACCAGGAGTGAACGTGGGAAACTGCGTTGTCATACGGGCAGGATGCGCATCGTTTGTATTCTTTCGTCGCCATACATGGGCACTGACGTGGACCTTGATGGTCATACTCTTTTGCCTCGCTCCTCTCCTTGATGCTCAGACAAAGAAAGCCGGGCAGGCAACAACGACCGGTACTGCGGAATTGACCCCTCTTTCGGGATATCGACTCGCTGTCAAAGAGCGGAGTTCGCTGGCAGCGACAGTTGTTGACAACTGCGGAGATTCGCTCGCAGGGGTGATATCCGGTTCATCCGCATCAGCGAAACGGGTTTTCAATCTCTTCAGCGATTCGGTTATTGCCAAAGTTGCGGATTCGCTGAATGCTCCACGCAGAATGTCTCTGGGCAGTTTCAGAGAGAGAGTTGGGCATGCTGCGGCAACTTTTTCGGACCGACACTTGCATGCCGTTCGCACTATTGCTCAGCAAACACGCCAGGTGATCCTTACATCGGCGAATCTGGCTGCTGCGTGCGCCGATTGCAGGGACGGCGATGACTATGACAACAGGCGGGAAGTGTTCACCAACTGGTGCGACAGCACTAGAGATGCCTCAGTCGAAGCGTTGACTACCCGCGCGGAGGAGGCGCTGGATTCCATCTCGCAGGCATATGAGAATGCCAGGGACTCCGTTTCCGAGAAGGCGGAGGACCTTCTCGACAAGGAGAACGATGAACGGGAGGCGAGGGCCGACAGCATCGCCCTCGAAGAAGAGATCGCCTCTCGCCTGGTCATTACGGTGGCGTACGAAAATCCCGTAGCGTACCGGGGCCGGGACAACGGCGCTCGCTTCTACGGGGTGTCGCCTACGATTCAATACAGCCATCGCTCAGGTCTGTTTGCTTCGGTCTCCGGTGCCTGGCTGGACAAAGGGGGAAGCAAGTGGGACGGAATAGACGCCTCGGTCGGCTTCGGGCGGTCGATCGGTGATGACTGGTTTGGCTCGCTTGCGTATACGCATTTGTGGTGGAGTTCGACAAGTCCACAGTCGAAATCGGTCCTGGACAACAGCCTCGATCTTGAGATGGGCTGGAGCGTGACCCATCTTTCAACGTCGGCACATCTCTCTTTCGCTTTCAGCAAAACCTCAGAGACCACCCTCTTCCTTTCGGCCTCGGCACCGCTGACACTGTTTGAGAAGGCAGGCCGTGGGTCATTGCTTTTCGAGCCGGGACTTACCGGAGTGTATGGACAGCAGGATGCATCACTGTTAACGGCGCGAAGGCAGAAATCGAACAAGAAGAATGTGCTGGCGGCCAACGTGAAGCCGAAGAAGACCTTCGCGGTGCTGGACTATGAATTGAATCTGCCGCTGACCTACCGGTGGGGAGCGTATTCGCTCGGTGCGAGCTACACCATCGCAGCTCCGCTCAACATTTTGGATGAAAGCTCCAGCACGGTATTCGGGGCCCTCAGCGTCGAGGTCAGCGTGACGATTCGGTAGTGTCTCGACTCCGAAGTTCCTTGAATAATCGGGGAGTCAGAAGA
>DAIUKN010000438.1:0-3278 GCA_036848195.1 Bacteroidota bacterium | reverse complement strand
AAGGAACGACGTAGTGCACGTCGCGAAACCGCACGTTCAGGGCTGCGAGCCAAAGTCCTACTCCGAGGGCTGTCGTCAATGCGAGCAACAAGAGCAATGGCAGCCAAAAGGCGTTCACAGTAGGGGTGACGCGATAGTAGGACATCATTCCGAGCAGGACGACGAACGCCAGGATGAAGTCCACGACTCCCGATAGCACCGTGGAGATCGGAATCGCCAAACGTGGGAAGTAGACCTTCTTTAAGAGGTTGGCACTGCTGACCAGGCTGTTTGAGGATTGGGTGAGCCCTTGTGCAAAGAAATTCCAGGGGACTAGAGCGGCATAGGCAAAGATGGGATAAGGAATTCCATCCGAAGGCATCTTCGCCAGCCTGCCGAAGAAAAGACTAAACACCAACATGGTTGCGAAGGGTTGGATGATCGCCCACGCCGCCCCGAAAAAGGTCTGCTTATACCGCACTTTGATGTCGCGCCAGATGAGGAAGTAGAAGAGTTCCCTGTACTCCCAGATTTCCTTGAGATCGACAGCGACAAATCTGTGTGACGGTTGAATTACCAGTTGTCTTTCCATGTCTGCACGCTATTCAAGAAACCTTGAGGTGACAATCATCACAGCCGGTCCGGTACGAGGATCGCCCATCCTGCACGAAATTGCAGGACCCGCCCCCCTCCGTTCGAACATCAACTAATGTAGGAATAAATACCCTCTTCTGTCGTGACTATCGTCACGACGGCATCTTCCAAATTACCTCCAAAAGTAGCAAAAATTGGGGAGAATAACAATGAAAAGGGGGCGGCGGCGGTCTCCATGGAACGCATGAGGGAAACCCAGCGGCACACCCCCTTCAAGGGAGAGATGATGAAGAACTATCGACGATACGTCGAGGCGATGTATATCTGGGATACAGCCGTGGCCACGATTGCCAGCGTGCCGATAACGGTGAAGACATCCCGCAACCCCACCCAGGATGTATGGCTCATATAGATCGTATCCCCGGGATAAAGGACCAGCTTTGCCTGGTCGACCTTAGAAAGCTCCTCCAGGTTGACGAAGAACTCCCCCCGGGAGATCCCTGTGTCCCGTTTGAGGAAGCGCGTAACTTTCACTTCGTCAAGCTTTGCATCCTGAATCGGACCGCCGGCGAACGACAGGAGCTGGATAAGATCAGTGGATGTCGGCACTTCATAACGCCCTGGGTTGTGAACGTATCCCCAGACATTGACCTGCATAGTGAGTTCACCGGGCTTGGAAACATAGTAGTAGGAAGCTGCGGAAGCGCTGGGCATCGTCGGTGCCAGACCCGAACCGGTCATCTGTGCCATTCCTGGAACCACCACCACCGCAATGAGAGAACCCAGAACTGACGCCTGAGACAACATTCTACGGAAAGTCATTCTTGTATCTCCAAACATGGTTGAGATTCTGGACTAAGCCCTTGCCCTGTTTTTTCGCGGCACCTGGGCACTTGTCGGCGCACCAACCTGCGACGCATAGCCATAGTTGCCGTAACTCGCCCTGTTATAGGCGAAGCCGTAGGCCTTGATCAAGTTGAAATTGTTGAGAACGACTCCCGCTACTTTTGCTCCCACTGTCTCCAGAACCTCCGCGGTCCGTTCAAGCGCACCGATGCTTGTTGTTCCCGCAGAGACTACCACGATCACAACCTCAGCATACGAAGACACTACAGAAGCATCCGTAACGGCAAGGGCGGGCGGACTGTCCATAAAAATCGTGTCATACTCTTTCTGCATATCCTCCAGGAATTTTCCCATAGTCGCAGAGCCAAGATGCTCGGCAGGATTTTTCGGGATTCGCCCGCTGGTGACCACATGCAGATTGGCTACAACCGTCTCCTGAATGGCGCGCTCATACATGACCGACCGATCGAGAATCTCCGACAGCCCGGGGTTCAACACGAGATCGAAGACCCGGTTAATTGTCGGCCTGCGAAGGTCGCCGTCCACCAGGAGGACCTTCCTCCCGGATTGGGCAAAAGCAATCGCAAGATTGCAGAGAGTCGTCGTTTTTCCCTCGCCCGGTTCCGGACTTGTCACAAGGACCGTCTTGGGAGCTGTACTGCCGGCCAGATGAATCAAACTCGTTCGAAGTTGCCGATACGATTCTGCGGTCGGTGCCATCGGATTGCTGGCCATGATGAGATGAGAGTCGATGGACTTCCCGTCCGAGGCAAAACGGCCGTTTTTGCCGAGGATCCGCAGATCCTCCTTCATATCCTTTACCCACGTCAGAACATGAAACCCGTGCTTCTTCAGGTCTTCCGGCGTCCGGACGCGCATGTTCAGGCGGTCACGAACAAATGCCAGGACAACACCCAAAGTAAATCCCCCGATAACCCCCAGGACCAGCATTTGGGGAACCTTCGGACTCGAAGGCTTACCCGGCGGGACCGCCCGGTCAAAGATTTCAACGTATCCAAGCTGCGACTGCTCAGCGATATTGGCCTCATTGTACTTTTCATCAATAAGCAGATAAAGTTTCTCCGTGCTCATCTTCTCGCGCTGCAGCCGCGCAAAATCCATATTCTTTCGCGGAAGACGCTCAAACTGCCGGTTGTAATCCTGGATGGCCAGCACGAGTGCCTCTTTTCTCGCCTTAAGAGACTGGAGTTCGATCTGGGATTGCAGCATCTTTTGTTTGATCGACCTCAAGTAACTCGCGGGGTCATTCTGACCCGCACCGGTTTCCGAGCCCGGCAAGAGGTTTGCGAGAAATTCATCCGTTCGCTTTTTCAGTTTGGCTTTGAGAGCCTGAATCTGGATGTCAATTTCATTGAGGCGGGCATTAAATACTTCTTTCCCAACGAAATCCGGATTCTGCGACACCGTAATGTCGCGCTGAACTTCCAGCTGGGCGACCTGATCCTGAAGTTGACGAATGTATGGATCGTTGGCTTCGCCCATCACTTTGGCGACGCTCTGTTCCTGTTGCGAAACCTGTTCGCTGTAAGACAATAGGGTCCTCTCCAGAGCCTGAATGCTGATCTCGACCGCATCCCGCTGTGCCTCGAGCTGCGAGAGTTGCTCGATGATCTTCCGCGACTCGTCGTCAAGGGACACCACGCCCTTCTGCTCCATATACGTCCGCAGGTCATCCTCAGTTTTTCTGAGTGACTGCTGTTTGCCTTTCACTTGAGATTCAAGAAACTCACGGAAGGACTTCGTCTTACTGCGACTTGCGTTGACATTTCGTTCCGCATAGGCTTCAGAATACAGATTGGCAAGGATCGCAGCTTCCTTGGGATTCTTGCTCGTGGCAG
>DAIUKN010000437.1:0-3288 GCA_036848195.1 Bacteroidota bacterium | reverse complement strand
AATCGAAAGATGAAAGCAGAAGAGGTCTTGAACCTTCTCAAAGAGTCCTACCGTGAAGAACCCTTTGTCCGGATTTACCCGAGAGGGAGGCTTCCCAACACGAAGGACGTCAGGGGGTCCAACTATTGCGATATTGGATTGAATGTAATGATTGGACTTACCAAACGGCTTTCACTCCGGCAGTCTTCCTGCAAGGTCAACAACCATGGGGGTGAAGAACAACGCGTCCGGATTGTCCCGGTGACGATGCCAATCGGCGAGCATCTCATTGCATTCCAGATCGGATAGGAGTCCTTTTTGCGCCATCAACGGCAGATGAGGGACGAAGAAACGGTGCATCCATTCTGCTGCGGGACTCTCAGGTCCCCCGCAGAGTTGGTTCGGCCTGAAGTCGACAATGTGTAGGCCCAGCTGTTTCAGGAGGGTGCTTGCTGTGCCTGTCACATATGCGTCACCGCCGGCGGAGCGGTAATATGCCCGGACAATATCCGGCACACGATCAAAGGCCCCGCCACGTGGATAGAGCGATAGCCCTTCATACCAATAATCCTGTAGCGCGATGATACCACCGGGCTTGAGCGAACGCGCGACGTTCTTCAGGAATTTTCCCGGATCAGGCACGAACGCTATGACCCAGCGTGCGAAGATCAGGTCGAAGTGCTTTTCAGGCAGGCGGGCTTCTTCGGCGGTGCCATGAACACATATCACGTTTTTCCATCCCCTGGTTCTTCTTTCCGTCTCAAACCGGTGAAGAAAGAACTCCGAAGGTTCCAGCAGGGTCACCTCTCCCAAATCGCCGACGCGTTGACGCAGATCTTCTGCTACAAAACCTGGACCAGCGCCGACATCGAAACATTTCCATCCATGACCGACATTCAACCGATCAAAGAGCGCGTTCGTTACGCCACCCCAAACACCGTGCTGGAAGCGGAGCCGCTCAAGTTCGGCTTCATTGGTGCCAAGGAGATACTCCTCGCTGTCCCGAGTTGGCATTGCACCCTCTTTCGAATTAGCACAAAACACGACGAATTCTTGGCTCTGTTGTACATCGTTCTGCCATTAATGTAGGATTGCTGGGGAGAAGATCAAGAGACTTTCCCTTTGAGAAAGAATCCAGGTTTCATACATTGGGAACTCAGGGAGGCGATATGTTGAAAAGGCGGAAATTTGCGCTTGGTCTGATCACATGGTCTGACCAGATTGTGTGGCCATATGGTCAGGGCAATTTTCGGCGCTCGTCATCGACGGGATCGGGCGAATCCATTAATCGCGAGGAGTTCCATGTATCAGAAACCTAACGAACGGCTAAGAGGCCAGACGTGTATTGTCACGGGGGCGAACTCGGGAATTGGTCGGGCAATCGCGATTGCCATGGGGAAGGAGGGAGCGAATATTGTCCTGAACTGGGTTGCGAATCAGGATGCGACGAACGCTGTGGTTCAGGAGATCGAGGCGACCGGTGCACGGGTGATTCCGGTCCGCGCCGATGTCAGTAACGAAGAGGATGTCACCCAACTCTTCAATGCGGCGGTGTCAGAGTATGGCACGGTTGATATCCTCGTGAATAATGCGGGGCTCCAGCGGGATGCACCGTTCCATGAGATGACGCTGGAACAATGGGGGCTCGTGCTGGGTGTCAATCTCACAGGCCAATTCCTCTGTGCTCGTGCGGCGGTCCGCGAGTTTCTCCGACGTGGGATGCGTCCGGAAGTCTCCTGCGCACTGGGCAAGATCATTTGCATCAGCTCTGTTCACGAAGTGATTCCCTGGGGTGGTCATGTCAACTACGCGGCTTCAAAGGGAGGCGTGATGTTGATGATGAAATCAATAGCCCAGGAGCTTGGTCCCAGGAAGATCAGGGTGAACAGTATCGCTCCAGGAGCAATCAAGACACCGATCAATGTCAATGCGTGGAACACGCCGGAGGCCGAACAGAAGCTCCTCGAACTCATTCCGTATGGCCGGGTGGGAGAGCCATCTGATATTGGAGCAGTGGCTGCATGGCTGGCCTCAGATGAAGCAGATTACATTCATGGTGCTTCGCTGTTTGTGGACGGCGGCATGACGCTGTATCCGGGTTTCTCGACCAATGGTTAGACCCCTGCGACAGTCCTGTCAGAAAGGGTGCTGAGAAGAATCCCGCGGATGCTGGGAGTGTGTGAGCGACGTGGGTTCAGGGAATGGACGAGCGAAATCGCCTGGAGTCCCTAAACCCACCAAGGAGGATCGAACCCGAAATCCAATCGAATAGAACGAAGAAGGCAATGAACGCTGAGAACCAACGTCTAACAGAAACGCGCTCCCGGGGTGTACCGTGGCAAAAGTGGGGGCCATACGTAAGCGACCGCCAGTGGGGGACTGTCCGTGAGGACTACAGCAGCAACGGCGACGCCTGGGGTTACACCACCCACGATACTGCCCGGAGCAGGGCGTATCGCTGGGGCGAAGAAGGCATCGGCGGCATATGCGATAGTGACCAGTATTTCTGTCTGGCGCTTGCCCTATGGAACGGCCGCGATAGCATATTGAAGGAGCGTCTTTTCGGCTTGTCGGGGGAGGAAGGTAATCATGGCGAGGATGTCAAGGAGCTCTACTATTACCTCGACAACACGCCGACGCATTCCTACATGAAAATGCTGTACAAGTACCCTCAAGCTGAATTCCCGTACGAACTTCTCGTCGTGGAAAACCGGCGCCGGGGGAGAGATCTTCCGGAATTCGAGCTACCGGACACCGGGGTGTTTGACGATAACCGGTATTTCGATGTCTCTCTTGAGTATGCAAAGGCAGCACCTGAAGACCTTCTTCTCATCATCACGGTGTCGAATCGAGGACCCGAGGACGCACGCATTACCATACTCCCGCAGGTTTGGTTCCGAAACGTCTGGTCGTGGGGGGGCGAAGTTCAACGACCGATCATGCGTGCTATCCGTGACGATGTGATCGAGGTTGAGCACCATCTGATGGGGAAAACCCGCCGCGTCTACTTTGATGGGCCGGAGGCATTGCTCTTCTGCGAGAATGAGACAAATGTTCAGCGGCTGAATGGCATTCACACCAGGACGGGTACATGGAAGGACGGGATCAACGACTACGTCGTTCGGGGAAACAGCAGCGCTGTCAACCTGGAACAAGAGGGGACCAAAGCCGCCGCCCTTCTCGAATTACTTATCGAGAGCCATGAATTGATCGCCTGGCCGATAATCCGCGAGCGGGTCGGTTGCACGACTGCGGTCGCCGACACGCTTGTCGAAAAAGGCCTAATTATAATCGAGCACGCAACCGTCA
>DAIUKN010000436.1:0-3291 GCA_036848195.1 Bacteroidota bacterium | reverse complement strand
TCGATCGCGCCGGCAAGCTCGTGGTGGATCGTGAAATCCGGGACCTTGAAAGGGAGCGCGTAGAACAGCGCCTCCTTGTTCTGATTGGTTGCCTGCTTGAGCGGCTTTCCCGACTCCGATTTGTCGAGATTGACGACGAAATCAATTCTGTCAGAGTTCTTGTACAGAGTCACCGTCTGCTCGACCGATTCGCACCCCATCGCCTGGATCCGCGTGGTGATGCCCGCAGCAACCGGGCCGCTGAACTGGGTCGATGACGCCATCCTGGGACCATACTGTTTCGGCTGTTTCGCGAACGGTTCTTCCAGGCGCTGATAAATGTATTCATTGAATTTGTACGCCGCCTCCTGGTCGACCAGCTCGATATTGCGCTGCTTGTCGAAAATGCTTGAGACAGCCCCCGTGCTATCGTCGATCCGCACCTTGTAGTACTTATTCTCCAGGACGCCGTTCCCGGCCGACAAGGATGCCGTACCGTCGATTCTGCCTGCGACAATTCTGTAGGTTCTGTAGCCCATGGATGGGACATCCGAGGCATGGAACAGGAGCCTGCCATCAGCCATCGCCTGAACAGACGTCGCTTTTCCCGATTCATTGTCGACGACACTCACGTGCCCGCGCGGGCGAAATCCCAGCGTGACAGGACCCGAACGACGGAAGTTCAGCGGATTGAACACGACGATGGTACTGTCATGCGCGGTCGAAATCAGCTCTTTCAGCTGGTCAATGGATTGGGACTTTGCGGAGTCAGAGAATACTCGCGCTTCCTTCACAAGCGCTTTGTGCATCACCTGTTCGCACTCGTAGTAGTTGGCATTCGCCGCCTTCTTCTCCTTCAGAAGCGGAATCGGCAAGACATCCTCCTCACTGAACGCGCCATTGGTGTGCTCGTGGTAAGAGACGAGCTTGTGATATGCCTGCCAGATCTCTTTCCAGGGATATCCTTTGCCGCCGGAAGCAGAGGCGAGCGTTGCGAGCTTTTCGACCGTCGGCAGTTCGTCATTCAGCAGTCGCGCGTCGCCCATCAACTTGCCGTCGGCGCCGTCTTGGTCGGCCCACGCGTTGGGAGCATCAGAATCATAAACGGGTATTCGAGAGGTATCCGCCTGCCGCACAATGTCGTCAAAGAACATTGTGAAGGTCCCTGATATCAGGAGGGGATTTGAGTATTGCTCATTCCATTTCCTGATTCCCTCGACGTTTTCAAAATGTGGGACGCTGAAATCGTAGCTATCTTCGGCGATCAGGCAGCTGTAGATCCAGCGTTTGTCTGCATCATACTTGTCGAGGAGTGTTCCGATTTCGTTCAGATCGTACTTCGTCAGGCGGTCGGGAGAATAGTACGGGAAGCTCCTGAAGAGAGGCATCTTCACCGCATCGCCATCATTTGCTTTCCAGTAAAACACGGGGTTTGCAGAAGCAGGAGCAAGCCCGTCAACTGTCTCGTTGTATCCATGATAGAAATATGGAATGTCCGCCTCCTTGAGATACAGCGGCAGCGTCCGGGTGAAGCCCACCACATCTGAGATCAGAGCTGTTCGGGAGGGTGGTATGCCGAGCAGGTCGCAGACATACCGGTTGGGGGTGTACAACAGCCGGGCCATCGACTCGTAGCCCATCATTTCGGTATAGACCGAATTGTGCAGACCGCCAAGGTCGATACGTCCTTCCCTGATCCGCCGAGCGAGTTCATCGATAACTCCAGAAGGCTGAGAGCTGATGAATTTCGTCATTGGCTCACTGGTCTCCACCGTCCAATGGAACTGAGCGCTCTTCTCCCAACTGTCCGTTCTACGGCAATAGTCCAGAGCCATTTCCAGGCCCATCTCCCGCACATCCCGGCGCATGAGATGATAGTAGTCGGCATAGCCGAGATCATGGTGCGATACCTGGACATCGTATACCGTCCGCCGTCGGGGGGGAGAGAAAGAGCTCTTTCCGGAGAAGACCGCCTTGCCATCAAATGTCAAAAGGAACTGGACCGAATCAGTCTTCGGCATGACCGGAATCTCCATGAATCGTCTGTTCCTCCCCTTCCCGATCTGTTCAAGCAGTGTAACAACGGGCCGAGTCATCCCCGGAATGGCGATCGTGGCGGTCAAAGAAGAGAGGGCGGCTTCAGAGTTAAAATCCGCTATTACGATCTGCCGCTCACCGCCGGGCGCTCTTTTGACCACGGAGCTGCTCCTTATTCGAACATCCGACAATTGCTGCGGATGGGCGGTAGAAACAAGGAAGAAAAAGGTGATGAACAGCAGAAGGGTCTTCATCATTCTCAACCTCCGGTATGAGAGCGTCACCGTACTAGGGCTTCGCGGGATCTGTTGGAATCGTCCCGCGATGAAATGGAGCGAGGCAGACGCCTTGGAAGAAACGGACTCAGATATTTCCACGAGGCCTTCGGGCAGGAACCGCACATTTGTTCGATGTCCGAGGAACAGTGTCCATTGCAGAGCGGCTGGGCCACTCTGCTGCGGGTTTCACCATGCAACGGTAGTATCATCGAGAACTGTGGCTGGGACCTCCACTGTCGGCGGGAAATGCTCCTCGGCCACGAGGCTCTCATCTCGTCAAGGTGAGCTCTTTCCGGCAGGGTAAGCGTCTGCATTCATGCATGAACGATGGAACAGCGCGAAATCTTCAGCGGATGACTTTCCCAGTCTTCAGGCGCGTCTCTCTCTCAGCCGCTTTGCCTCCGCCTCCCGATCCAGGTCAACATCGTCCCAGGATGCCGGGTCGTCCAGCGACTCCAGATGAGTAAAAACAGTTACCCCCGGCAATGCCTTCCTGATATCTGCCTCTATCTGCTCAAGGAACTGGTGTCCTTCGTGAACCGTCCAGGTCCCGGGCACCAGGACGTGCATGGAAACAAAACGGCGAGCCCCTGCCTGCCGGCTACGAACCGCGTGGAATTGAACCCCCTTCCCCAGATAGGGATCAAGGACCTTCCGCAAGTCCTCCTGCTCCTCGATGGGGAGAGCCGTGTCCATCAGCCCGAACACGGATCTGCGTACGATCCCGACACCGGTCCAGACGATATTCGCCGCAACAAGAATCGCAACCGCGGGATCCAGCCGCTCCCATCCTGTCACTGCGACCGCGCCAACGCCAAGCAGCACCCCCGCAGAGGTCCAGACGTCGGTCATGAGGTGGCGGGAATTTGCTTCCAGGGTGATAGACCGGAAGCGCCTCCCCGCCTTCATCAGAACCAGTGCAACAGCGAGGTTGACCAGCGACGCACCGACAGAGATTCCGAGACCCAGACCAAGCTGTTCAAGGGGTTTTGGTGCG
>DAIUKN010000435.1:0-3297 GCA_036848195.1 Bacteroidota bacterium | reverse complement strand
GCACGGAGCTGCTTGCGAAACTGGAATTGCAGTACCCCGCATTCTTCACGATTCCGGCACGTGACGGGTTTGCGTTGCCGGCCCAGATCCTGAAACCGAAGGATTTCGATCCCGCGAAGAAGTATCCGGTGATTTTCTTTGTGTACGGAGGTCCGTCGGCACCGCAGGTCGCAAATGCCTGGCAGCGGGACGTCTACTGGGAAAACATACTCGCGGCGAACGGTTTTCTCGTCGCGCGGTTCGACCCCAGAAGTGCCACAGCAATCAGCAAGAATCTGGAGAACAGCGTCGCTCGGCATCTCATGGCGGACGTCGAGTTGAATGATCTTGTCGATGCCGCGCAGTGGATGAAAAAGCAGCCTTATGTTGATTCGAGTCGGGTCGGCATCTGGGGCTGGAGCGGGGGCGGATCGTACACCATGCTGGGGATGACACGGTCGACGGAGTTCAAGGCCGGCATCGCGGTCGCCGGTGTGACAGACTTCCGCTTCTACGACACCAAGTGGGGCGAGGCGGTGATGAAAACAGAGCAGGAGAACAAGGAGGGGCTGGTTGCGTCCTCGCTGCTCCGCTACGCAAAGGATCTGAGCGGGAAGCTGCTGATCGTCCACGGAACGTACGACGACAACGTCCATATTCAGAATGCCTGGGCATTCATCGATGAGTTGATTAAAGCCAACAAACGATTTGAGCTGATGGCGTACCCGATGCGGATGCACGGCATTACCGACAAGCCAGCGAGGATCCATCTGTACAGCACCATGCTGGACTTCTGGAAGCGAAACCTTTGACCTATCCCGGGATTGATACGGGGCGGCACGGCACATGAATGCAAGGATCCATAGTGGAGGCCTCGGCATGATCCTGGCCACGCTGGCGATAGCGGTGGCCGCTCAAGCCGAGCTACCAGCGCGGGACGCCGGACTCCAGTCGCTTGCCGCGGAGTTTTTCACGTGGCGTGCAGCGACGCAGCCTTGCGGACCGGATGACATTCCCCGGATCGAGCGGCCGAAAGGCTGGCTTCCCGATTTTTCACCTGAAGGGCTGGCCAGGAGGAAGCAGGAGTACACCACCTTCCACAGTCGTCTGAACGCGCTGCCACGAACAGGGTGGTCCCGCAGCGACAGTGTTGATTGGCTCCTGCTTCGTTCTGCGGTGGAACGCGTGCACTGGGAGCTTGGCATCCTTCGTCTGCCCGAACGGAACCCGGATTTCTATCTGCAGCAAACAGTGGGGTCTGTGTATGAACTTCTGGTCATCAGCTCACCGATAACCGATGCAAGAATGGATGAGATCGTCTCCAGGATTCGGGCGATTCCCGTGACGCTGAGTCATGCGCGCGTAAACCTGCGCGACCCCATCCTCCCGTTTGCCGCGATGGCGATTGACAACCTGCGCGATGTCCGGCGAAAGCTGGAACGGCTGGCTGACGGGCTGAAGCGTGAGTCTTCCGGAACGCACCATGCCGCCATCGGACGCGCAGTGCCCGAAGCTGCGGACGCCCTCGAAGACTTTTCGCGGTGGCTCCAATCACGATTGCCGGAGATGAGCCCGGCATTCAGTCCGGGGCGGGAAGCCTACCGGTTCTTTCTGAAGAATGTCGCCCTGATCCCGATGACGCCCGAAGAGATGCTTTCTCTCGGCCGGTCGGAGTACGATCGTGCGACTGCTTTTGAGGCAATGGAGAGGCAACGCGATTCGGAAGCGCCGGAACTGCCGGTTTTTAGTTCCCTGCAGGAGCAGGTCCGGCAGACGGAGAAGGACGAAGCAGGGATTCGCGCGTTTCTCGAAAGCTGTGACCTGTTGACTGTACCAGCTTCGATCAGACACTACACGGTCCGCCCGATACCGCCCGTGGTGGCGGCTCTCGCGTCCATCGGGGAGGAAGATGACCTCACTTCATCGTCACGGCTGACGGAAGATGGGGTCAGGTACGTCCGGCCACCATCTCCGGATCTTCCATTTTTTCCCCGGACGCTCGCACAGGACCCCCGGCCGATCATCATCCACGAAGGGGTGCCGGGTCATTATTTCCAGCTCGCGCTCTCCTGGGGGCATGAGGACCCAATCCGGAGGCGGTATTTCGACTCCGGGTCAAACGAAGGGTGGGGATTTTACGTCGAAGAGATGCTCCTGCAGGCGGGATTGTTCGACCGGGACCGTCCGCGGAGCCGTGGGGTGATCTAGCGTTTCATGAAGCTGCGTGCGCTCCGGGTGGAAGTGGATGTCCGGCTCGCCACGGGCGAGATGACCATGGTTCGTGCAGCGGAGTACCTTACCTCGACGGTCCCCATGGAGCGCAGCAGTGCGATGGAAGAAGCGACGTTCTTCGCCTCGACCCCGGGGCAGGGAATCAGCTACCAGATCGGGAAGCTCCAGATCCAGCGCTTTTTGAGGGATGCGTGCCTCCAGCAGGGGGAAGCCTTCCGCCTGAGGGCGTTTCACGATTACCTTGTCAGGAATGGGAACGTTCCGATCGCCCTGTTGCGCTGGGAGTATCTGGGTCTACGTGACGAAATCGATACGCTCTGGTGAATTGCAGCATACGTCTGGACTATTCGAAGGAGGAAGCATGAATAGAAGAAGGTTCTTTCAACAGAGTCTGGGCGCAACGGCACTCGCCGGCTCATACCTGGCGTTCGGACGGTCCGCCAGGCTCTTTTCGATGCCTCTGGTTCCGGCGGGACCGCTGCCGTATGACCTCGTTGCCGTGAGGGGCGGAGAAGCAGAGGTGATGTTTGACCGTGGCATCGAGGCTCTCGGCGGGATGAATGCGTTTGTCAAGAAGGGGCAGAAGGTGGTTCTGAAGCCCAATATCGGCTGGGACGTCTCGCCGGAACGTGCGGGGAACACGAACCCGAAGCTGGTGGCGCGGATCATCAAACACTGCCTTAATGCGGGAGCGAAGGAGGTCTATGTCTTCGACCACACCTGCGACAACTGGCAGAAGTGCTACAAGAACAGCGGCATCGAAGCTGCGGTCAAGGATGCCGGGGGGAAAATTGCCCCCGGCCATAGTGAGAGCTATTATCAGGAAGTCGCCGTCAAGGGTGGAAGCACCATCACAAAGGCAAAGGAACACGAACTGATTCTCGGGTCAGACGTCTTCATCAACGTCCCGGTCTTAAAGAGCCACAGCTCCTCGCGGATGACGATCGCGATGAAGAACCTGATGGGCGTTGTCTGGGACCGGGGGTACTGGCATTCCAACGATCTGCACCAGTGCATTGCAGAGTACGCCGGCTACCGGAAGCCCGACCTGAACATCGTGGATGCTTACCGCGTATTGACCAAACG
>DAIUKN010000434.1:0-3298 GCA_036848195.1 Bacteroidota bacterium | reverse complement strand
GCGTCCACGCGTTGGCCGGCGGACGTCGCCGCCGTCACCGTCGTGATGTGCACGTCACTCCGCGGAGCAAGGAGACGCATCAGCTCCGCGCCCGAGTACCCCGATGCCCCGATGATTGCCGCCTTGATCATGCCGGCCTGTATCCGTCCTCCTCCCCCGAATATTTTGCTTGCATAAATATACAGAAAGATGTATTATTATGCAAGTGATTTTTTCCACCGCCGGGAGCAATGCCATGAGTCTGTACGCACGCGAGACCGCCGCCTTCATGCACACCTACAAGCGCCTTCCCCTGGAGATCCAGCGGGGTGAGGGTGTGCACCTCTACGCCGGCGAGGGTATGCGGTACCTGGACATGTTCTCGGGCCTGGCGGTGAACGCCCTGGGCTACGGCCACCCGCGGGTGGTCAAGGCGATTGAGGACCAGGCGCGGACGTACATTCACCTTTCCAACTACTATCTGCAGGAGCCGCAGATCAGCCTGGCAGAGCTCCTCGTGAAACAGAGCGGGTTCCCGCGTATCTTCTTCGCCAATAGCGGCACGGAAACCACCGAGGGCGCCCTCAAGATTGCCCGCCGCTGGGGCTCATCCCGCGGCAAGACGGAGATCCTGTCGATGTCGAATGCGTTCCACGGCAGAACCATGGGCGCCCTCTCACTGATGGATCGGCCGAAATACCGGAATGGTTTCGGCCCGTTCCTCGATCACTGCACCGTGGTCCCCTTCAACGACCCCGGCGCGCTCCGGAGCGCGGTCAAGCCTGACACGGCAGCGATCATTCTGGAATTCATTCAGGGCGAGGGGGGAATCCGACCCGTATCAATGGAGTTTGCCCATACCCTCCGAGAACTTCAGGAACAATTCTCCTTCCTCATCATAGCCGACGAAATCCAGTCCGGTATCGGCAGGACCGGGATGTTCTTCGGCTATCAGCACTTTGACGTCAAGCCTGATTTGGTGACCATCGCCAAACCCCTCGGAGGCGGGCTGCCGCTCGGCGCGATCCTGGCAACAGAACCTGTGGGCGCCGTGCTCGAACCGGGAATGCATGGAACGACATTCGGTGGAAACCCCGTGGCGTGCGCTGCAGGCTGTGCGGTGATTCTCGAAATCACTGAAAAGAGCCTCATGCGGCAGGCAGAAGCGATGGGAAGCCTCCTGACCGGCGGACTGAATACCCTCGCGAAGGAATTTCCCCACCTGGTTCGCGAGGTCCGCGGCTTCGGCCTGATGGTGGGGATGGAGCTGACACGAGACGGCGAGCCGTTCGTCGCCGCAATGCGGGAGCGAAAGATCCTTATCAACTGTACCGACCAGACAGTCCTCCGGTTCCTTCCGCCCCTGATCATCGAGCGGATGCACATTGAAGAGACGCTTGAGGCGCTTCAGGCAATCTTCGCAACGACACCCTGATCGATTCCATTTCTGAAAAGACCATTCCCGATTTGCGGAATCTTTCCAGGAATTCCCCCTAATCCTATCAAAAAGGGGGTCTCACCGCACTGCCGATCTGGCACACGAATTGCGCCACTCTCGCGTACAATGAAGATCGGTCCAGTTCATCGAGAGTGAGTTCTTATGCACGCAATCACCGAGAAGAGAGTTCTTGCCCCAACCATCACTCTCTTCATCATAGAAGCCCCCTTCATTGCTCGCAAGCGGAAACCAGGCAACTTCGTGATGCTTCGTCTCCATAGCACCGGCGAGCGAATACCTCTGACCATCGCCGACAGCGACCCTGCGCGGGGGACGATCACGATCATCGTCCAGGCTGTGGGCAAGACAACGAAGGAGCTCTGTGCCATGAAGGCCGGTGATTCCATACTCGATGTCGTAGGACCTCTGGGCAATCCGACCCCCATCGAGAACCACGGCGCCGTGGCCTGTGTCGGCGGGGGCGTTGGAACAGCAGAATTGTATCCCATCGCCCGTGCCCTCAAGGAAACAGGAAACGCGGTGCACACCATCATCGGCGCCCGGACGCACGAACTGGTCATCCTTGAACGGGAGATGCGGGAGTTCTCCGACGGGCTGTATATCACCACCGACGACGGCTCCTATGCGCGCAAGGGATTCGTCACAGACCAGCTGAAGGACCTTCTCGACGGACCCTTCGGCATCAAGGCTGTCTACGCAATCGGCCCCCTCCCAATGATGAAGGCCGTCTCCAACCTCACCCGCCCGTACGGCGTCGCAACGCTGGTCAGCCTGAACACGATTATGGTCGACGGCACGGGGATGTGCGGCGGTTGCCGGGTGACCATCGGAGGACAGATGAAATTCGCATGCGTCGACGGACCCGAATTTGACGGACATCAGGTGGACTTCGACGAGCTGATGATGCGCAACAGAACCTATCTGGATCTCGAAAAACTTTCGGACGAGCGGCACCTCTGCCGGCTGACAGGCGAATACCGGGAGGTGCATTCATGAGCAAGGCGAATCCGCTGAAGCCGTCGGAACGGATGAAGATCCCCCGCCAGGAGGCGAGTGAACAGTCTGCTGACGAGCGGTCCCACAATTTCCTTGAAGTTTCCTTCGGTTTCGACGACGAACGGAGCATCATCGAGGCAAAGCGCTGCCTGGAGTGCAAAGAACCGCTCTGCATGGATGGATGCCCGGTGGGAATCGATATTCCGGGATTCATCACGCTCATGTTGCAGGGTGATTACGCGGGGGCGGTGAACAAGATCCGTGAAGCGAACTATCTCCCGGCTATCTGCGGGCGGGTGTGTCCACAGGAAACGCAGTGTGAAGAACTCTGTGTCCTCGGCAAGAAACTGACCCCAGTTGCGATCGGGAAACTCGAACGGTTCGTGGCCGACTTTGAGATGCGCCATGATCTCTTCAAGAGCCCCGTGATCACCGGAACGCGGGATGAGAAGGTGGCGATCGTGGGCTCGGGGCCCGCCGGACTCACCTGCGCTGCGGAACTGGCGAAGCTGGGGTATCAGGTCACGATATTCGAGGCGCTCCATGCGGTCGGCGGCGTGCTCCGGTATGGGATTCCGGAGTTCCGGCTCCCGAAGGATATCCTGGACATCGAGACAGAACGGATCAAGGCGCTGGGTGTCAAGATCACCACGAATTTCGTCATCGGACGGACGGCAACCATCGATGAGCTGTTCGACGAATGGGGCTTCAAAGCAATCTTCCTGGCGACAGGGGCGGGAACGCCGACCTTCATGGGCATCCCGGGTGAGAACCTGAGCGGCGTCTACTCCGCCAACGAATTTCTGACCCGTGTCAACCTGATGGGCGCATTCCGATTTCCCGACAACGACACGCCGATCCGGA
>DAIUKN010000433.1:0-3300 GCA_036848195.1 Bacteroidota bacterium | reverse complement strand
CTGCTGCTCACGATCGCGAAGTACTACACGCCGAGCGGGAGACTGATTCAGCGCCCCTATGGAAAGGACCACCTGAAGTACCAGCGCGAGGTTATGGAACGCGAAGAGTCGGAAGGGGATAACCTCGAGCACGCGGTGGAGAAAGATTCGACAAGGGCGGTCTTCAAGACGATGGGCGGCCGCGTTGTGTACGGCGGTGGCGGAATTACACCGGACTACATCGTGAAGTCGGACAGCCTCAACGCATATACGATCCAGCTCTGGAGCAAACAGGTCTGGCTGCAGTATGCTGACAAGTATGCCGATGAACACAAGGATGAATTGAAGGCACGCTACGGAAAAGAGAACGCGAAATTCGTCGAGGACTTTTCCGTGAAGGAAGACATGCTGAAGGATCTCGTGGCGCTTGCGAATTCGAAGAATATCGAATTCAAGCAGGATCTCTACGAAAAGGACAAACGGTTTATCAAAGCGTACTCCAAGGCGTTCCTCGCGCGCCGCGTCTGGGGCAATGAAGGTTGGTCCAGGGTCATGCTCGCGGAAGATGCGCAGTTCAAAAAGGCCGTGTCGCTCTTTCCCGAAGCGGAGAGGATCTCCAAAAATCTCTCAAGCCTTAAATAAGATGGCGAACCTGCTCGCTCTTGCGCAACGACCGGCTGCCTGGACCGTCCATCGCGCGATCCGTAGGGTTGCCGCACGGACGGCGATCGTTCTTCTTTCGTTTTTCCTTTCCTCGCAGTCGCTCCGGGCTCAGACCGCCGGGCCGATGGCCTTTGTTGAGGGGGAAGAGCTCGTCTATAACGTCCGGTACACCTTCATCAACCTCGGGCAGGTTCGCATCAGGACCGTGGGCAGGATGAACGCCGACGGCCATCAGGCGGTTTTCACGAAAGCCTTTATCGATTCCTACAAGGGCGTTCCGTTCGTTGACCTCCACGCGGTCTTCGAGAGCACGATCGACTCTGCCGTTTTCTCCCGTCATTTCATGGGGAAAGTCAAGCAAGATGCGGCCTGGGATTTCTCCCGGTACCATTTTGAATATGACCGGAACCGTGTCATCATGGAAAGGGGGGAGCAGGATACGGTCGTGTCGAAGAAGGACACGACAGACGTCAACGGTCCATATCAGGACGGACTGTCGTTGTTTTTCTATGCGCGCGACCAGCTCTTCTCGGGGAAGCGCGTCGCGGTTCCGACACTGATCAAGGAGCAGAAATCCACCACACACATCGACTTCGGCAACGCATCGTCGTCAGTGGAGGTTGATGCCGTTGAATACCCCATCGACGTTGTCCATTTCGACGGGAAGATGGATTTCGTCGGTATCTTTGGCCTCACGGGGGGATTTGAGGGCTGGTTCAGCAACGACAGCGCCCGTGTTCCCATCCTGGCGAAGATGAAAGTCCTGATCGGGAGCGTGACAATCGAGCTGATGGAGTGGAAGCGCCCGGGCTGGAACCCGCCGAAAGCGAAGGGGTAGAGGCTTGTCCCTCCTCGCCCATCACGGGGTGACACCGCGCGTTCACCCCACGGCGTACGTGGCGGGAGGGGCATGGCTGATCGGTGACGTCGAGCTGGGGGAGCAGGCAAGCGTGTGGTTTAATGCCGTGCTCCGCGGAGACATCAACGCCATCTATGTCGGAAAGCGGTCCAACGTGCAGGATGGGGCGGTGCTTCATGTGACCAGGGAACTCCCCGTCCGGATCGGAGACGATGTTACGATCGGTCACAAAGCGATGATCCACGGGTGCTGGATCGGGGATGGCAGTCTGGTTGGAATGAATGCCGTCGTGCTGGACAATGCCCGCATCGGGCCCTTCGCGCTTGTTGCCGCGGGGGCCGTCGTGCGTGAAAATTTCGTTGTTCCCGAGGGAAAGCTCGTTGCCGGCGTCCCGGCGCGAATCGTCAGGTCCCTGACGGACGATGAAAGAGCCCAGTTGCTTCAGTCGGCAAAGAACTATGTCGGATATGCGCTCAGCTTTACGCACTAGCAGGAGGGTGCCTGCATGAAAGTACGATTCTGGGGAACGAGAGGTTCGATCCCGACTCCCGGCAGGGATACCGTGCGGTACGGCGGCAACACGCCGTGCGTCGAAGTCCGGCTGCACAACAACAATCTGGTGATCTTTGATGCGGGGACCGGAATCCGCGGTCTCGGCGATGCCATCATGGCTACCGGTGAATCGATAAAGGCGTACCTCGCGATCACCCATCCGCACTGGGACCACATCCAGGGTTTTCCGTTTTTCAAGCCGGTCTTTATTTCAGGGAATGAGTTTACGATCATCGGCGCCCAATCGCGGTCCGTAACCCTCCGCCAGATGGTCGCGTATCAAATGGACAAGATCTATTTCCCCGTCCAGTTGAATGAGCTGAAGGCCAAGATCAATTTTCATCCAATCCGGGAAGAGTCGATCCCGGTCTTTGACGCAACCTTGACGGCGATCTATGTGAATCATCCGGCATTTGCTCTCGGGTTCCGTCTCACCGTCGGATCGCATACGCTCGTCTACATCAGCGACAATGAACCGTTCGACCGCGAAGTTGCGCGCTCACTGAAGAACGTCGACAAGGTCGTGGTGGGAAAATATCTTGAAGTGCGCGGGGATCCCAATCAGCGGATTTTCGACTTTGCGCGGGGAGCCGACGTCCTGATTCACGACACGACCTACACGCCCGAAGAGTACGTGAATCACGTCGGGTGGGGACATTCACACTATCTCTTCTCGCTGAAGATTGCCGATGAGGCACGGGTGAAAAAACTGGTCCTTTTTCACCACGATCAAACCCACAACGACGGCAAGGTGGACGAGATTCACCAGAAGTGTCTGAAGGAAATCAAGACGCGCAATTACCATTTTGAGTGCGTCGCGGCGGCGGAGGGCATGGAGCTCGAGTGGTGACTGCCGGGAGTGTATGGCGGGGGTTCGCTTGACAATCATCCCATCGGTGGCTATATTGGCGCGTGAGGCGTCTGTGTCGATGAGTAAATTCCGGACTGACCGCAGTACCATGCACGCTGTCGACCCCGGTCCCGGCGTGTCCAGCCGCACTGGATGCGCCTCCGGGGTTTTCTTATTTTCACGAGGAGATCATGCAGGTCAGCTTTAAGAGCACCGACATCAAAAAACTCGAGCGGGCATTCGGCGTCGAAGCGAAGGCGATGGGTTCGAACCACCGGTATGAAATCGCCCCGCAGGACCCGGTGCGGAAGCTTGCGCTGGAGGTCTATTCCGACATACCGATCGGCAAGCGGCGCGGGAGCCTGGTTTCCGTCTACACGCAGAATGCTCATCTGCA
>DAIUKN010000432.1:0-3310 GCA_036848195.1 Bacteroidota bacterium | reverse complement strand
CTCTTCGTTCAAGTGGTCCCCGTCCTCCGCGGCATAATCCCCTATCAATGAATAGGAGGTCTCCCCTCCAACCATGTAACTCTCCCTCGTCCCGTCGGGATAGGTCGATTCGATCGATTCCAGATCAAACACCGGCTCACCCTTGTAACGCTCTTTGAGCAGTGCGCTGAACCGGTGTCTATTCAGGTTTGCCATGTCATTGTTCCCCAACCGGCCCAGCACGCTGTTGACCAGACGCTTCAATCCGGTCGTGCCGGCGCTCAAAGGGACCGTCACGTGAACAAACGTTACCGCAGGGTGACGATTCTTCAGTGAATCAATCGTTGACGTGTAGCGATCAAAGATCTCCTGAATATTCGTTTCCCGCTGGATATCAGCAAAGCAGAACTTCAACATCGCGATATCCAGCCTCCCTCCTGCCAGGGTATCAATCGTCTTGGTGAAATCGGCACACTTCAGGTCCGTGCGCCGGTTCTCTCCGACAAAGGAATCCAGAAAGAAGCTCTCCGGCAGGGCTACTCCCCCTTTTGCCGTCACGAGATTCAGGCGGATATCAGTATGCTGTGAAAGAATGCTCCGGAGACCATTCATGATGTCTTCCCCGACCGACTGGTGTCCGAAGTATATCCTTTTCGTCTGCAACAGACGGAGATTCTCCTTCAGGTTGCCGTTGTTCATTGGCAAACGCCTCCCATCGTCCCGATGCTTTGCGCAGGATGTGAAGACCAGAAGAGCGACTACTGCCAGGCCAGGCCACGTCATTGTATGTATCCTTCACCATAATAAGACTACATTTCTTGTTCTCGGCCGTTGCGCCTCCCCCGCATTCTTCTGGGGGGGGGCCGCCAGCCCGATCAGGCACTTGTGGCGGGCCGGCGCACCGCGTCGGCACCCTGGACTATGCCTCCTGGGCCAGGTATGTTCGCCCAGAAGCTGTCACGGCTTGAGCCCCGCCAAAAAAAACCGGTCGTTCTACGATTCCACGAATCGTAGAACGGCTCGACAACCCAGTCGTTATCGTCGACTCGTCGAGCGCGGGCGAGCCCCCCACAAAGACGGCGGCCAGGCCCGCCACAAAGCCGGCGGGCAGGCCCAACAACCCGGTTGATGGAGGGGAAAGGACCGCGCGGCACCGTATGAAAGGGAAGAGGCCGCGGGTTTCCGCTTCGCACCAACATCGATCTCATGATACAGAATCTGGCGCAGACGATCAAGACGTGAAGGCACCGAAGAGACATACCCGTTGGCTTGGGGGAACTCGTAACTGCGGGGAGACGATTGATGGAGCAGAAACCACGGCGTGCCCGGAAGGCCCGGGCACGTGCATCTCACGAGCCGGTTCTCTTGTAGGGGACCTGTGCCATAAGAAGCATATCTTCATCCATCATCCGGAGAATCTCCTCGTCCCTCTCGTGGAGCCGCTTGAAGACCCGCGCGTTGGCGATGACGACAAGAAGGTTCAGGGCCGCAATGCTGACGACTGCTGTGATCATAGAATCTCCGTGGATGAGGTGACACTCTTCTCTACCACGGAATGAAGCTCAAATCTGGTGCCACTTCACGGCACCCCGGGAAAATCGCAGTTTTACAGGAGGTTGAAAAGAGAAGGGAAGAAACCGACACGTCATCAGGTCATGCGGGAGCAGCACTTCTACAAGAAGACTCGAGCGACAATCACGCGGCAGATGACACAGATTCGCCAACTTCGCCCCGTGCGGGAGAAAGATGAGCAAACATCGCTCAGGATTTCCCTTGCGAGGTCTTCGCGGCAACGAAGGTGCTGATTTTGGCCAGAGAATCGAAGTTGTCGGCGACCAACTCATCATCTCTGAACTTCAGTCCGAACGTCTCTTCAAGGAATGCAATAAGCTCAAGGATGCCCGTTGAATCGACGACCCCGGATCCCATGAGCGACTCTTCTTCTCCGAGTGATTTCTTGTCGTCGTACAGAAAATTCCGTTTGATGAACTCTCGGGTGGTCGCGCTGATATCCTCTCGTGTCATTGCACTCCTTCAGCGTAAATGGTGTGATGAGACTTCTTCCGGAACTCTGTCGACTTCCGTTTTGAAATGAATGGCTCCTTCCCCGGAGTTGCCGTTTCCCTGGACGAACATCCGGTGCATGAGCTGGGCAGACAGGATGCCCACAAAGGCCATATTGTCCGTATTGCTGAAGAGAACCTCGCCGTTCCCCTCCCGGGCGCGGGTCGCGCATTTGGTGTACAATGTGCGTGCCGCCTGGACGTCGAAGAGGCCGGCGCCGGCAAGTGCTTCCGGCGAAAAAGCTTCAGCGACGTAGTCCGGAGCATCCGGCCCGACGAAACTGATCGCATCAGGGGCACGGTAGGCCTGCTTCTTCCGCTCCACGATGGGGTCCGGGATGAACCCTTTCGCCACGCGCTTCAGAATGTGCTTCTCGTCAAGGATTGCCAGCTTGTAGTCGGAGGGAAGGCTGTTCGCAAACTCCATGACGTCGGCGTCCAGAAATGGAAACCTCCCTTCGACAGAATGAGCCATGAGCATCCTGTCACCCTGCGAAGAGATCAGATAGCTGGAAAGGAGCGTGATCACCTCCAGGTATTGCGACTGGCCGAGGAGATCCCAGGACGCAAATTCCCCTGGAAGGTCATCGAGCACATCGGGTGAGGGATTCCCCTCGATTGCTCTTTTCAGCGGCTCAGAGAACAGCCGTTGGATGCTCGCCGTGCTTGACCACCGCGGTTCGTGGGAGAACCCGGGGAGTCCAGCCCGGTCAAGTCCTCGCCTCCAGAACTCCAGCGCCATTCCTTTTGCCTGCTGGGGCGACCGGGCAAGATACGGGTAGATTCGATCGAAAAGGAGCGGCCGGACCTTCGAATTCGGCTGGCGCGACCAGAACTGCCGGATCTTTGCTTCACGGAAGATGTCGTAGCCCGCCAGCATTTCGTCGGCCCCCTCCCCCGTCAGGACAGCTTTGATCCCGGCTTCCCGTACCGCTTTCGAGAGTAGGTACATGGGCGCCGGAGCCGTCCTGAGAATGGGACGTTCGGTGTGGCGAATCACTTCGGGAAAAACGCGCGCGATATCGCGCCGGGAGACTTCCACCTCGACATGAGCACTGTCGAGTGTCGCGACCATCATTCTCTGGTACGCGGTCTCGTCGAACTCGGCATCCGCGAAGCGGAGCGAGAATGTCCGGAAGTCACCCTGCTTCGCCTTTCGTCCCATGAGAGCCGTCAAAGAACTGTCCAGTCCACCCGACAGATAGCTTCCCACCGGAACATCGGCGCTGAGCATCCGCAGTTCTGTGGCCTGCCGGAGTTTCTCGCGG
>DAIUKN010000431.1:0-3315 GCA_036848195.1 Bacteroidota bacterium | reverse complement strand
CTCCTCCCGGGCCACGCACTGCGACAACGCCGGATTTGATCTCCACGACGCTGCTCTGGAAATGCGCCTGGACTTCGCCCGCCTTGATCCGGTTCTCGATGTCGGGCAAGATCCAGTACTTAACTCCGTCGCTCAAACGCTCGCCGCGGTGAATGATCTTCACGCGCGCCCCGTTGCGGAAAAGATCGAGCGAAGCCTCGACGGCGGAGTTGCGTCCCCCCACAACCACCACATCCCGGTCGAAAAATCGGAATGGCTCGTCGTAGTAGCGTGATACGTGAGCCAGATCCTCGCCTGAAACGCCAAGTCTGTTGGGATGGTCAAAATAACCCGTGGCGACAACCACATTCCGCCCGGCATGAGCACCACCTCCGGCGGTCCGCACAAGGAAGGAACCGTTCTGGCGCTCGACACCGGTGACCGGGTCAAAATAACGGATATCAAGGTCGAAATGGCGCGCAACCTTTTGATAGTACTTCAATGTATCGACGCGTGTCGGCCGGACTGTAGAGACCACAAACGGGACTCCACCGATCTCGAGAAGCTCAGGTGTGGAAAACCAGACCAGGTTTGCTGGAAATCGCCGGATAGCGTCCACAATGCTCCCCTTTTCCAAAATGGTCGTCGTCAGCCCGGATTTGACCGCTTCTATGCCACACGAAAGCCCGGCCGGCCCGGACCCTACGACAATAAGATCAACCATTTTTGACCTCCAGACGAAAAATCTGGTAGAAATGATGAAAAACCAGGGTAATTGCAGAGAAACTTTATTATATTTGATGAGGCGGTGAACTTTTCCTCAATGATTACTGTTCAATACATTGATGAAGAAAGTCGTTGCAAATATCTGCCGCATGTGCGGCAAAGATTTTCAGGGGAGTAGTAGCCTCCGGCACTGCCCGAATTGCCGGAAAAAGGAAACCCGCTACAGAGCCATCCGTGAGAAAATGCGGCGGAGTCTCCCCTATTATCTGAAAACTGACATTTAACCCGGCAAATCGACCCTCGCCTTAGGGCCTGCTTGATGGCCCTACCGGGGCGCTTGAAACCAGGGACAAATTCAGTACGCCTGCTGTCGTGTCTGCGTACGGCCCTCGTACGTTCGCGCTGGATCCAGCAACCGGATCCCCCGAGAATTGACGGATACGACCCCGAATCGCACGCCAAGCCGTTTCACTTCCCCCAATCGACCGTGCTTAAGACCGGAAATAGATGATTCCGGACATCCCATGTTTATGGGATTGTGCTCTCGAACATCGTGATGTACATTGGGCATGATTCGCCTCATCGGACATCGACGGGGAGGGGTTATGAACGGGCCTGAGTGGGAATACGCAAGAAGCGTCTATCTGCCGAAATGGCACTATACGGCATACAGGGACGATACTATTGGCGTCGAAATGAGAGTGTACACGAGAAGGGCCTTGTCGCCCTTCCGTCGAAATCACAAAGAATACTACTTCATCGACGGCGTTCCTGATGTTTACGAAACTGAGGAAAAGCTGCTCGATGCGCTGGCCCATCAACAAGTCCGGAAACTTTCCCTACCCAATCATACCCCCGTGCGCGGAAGAAAGGCCTTCGCTCTTTGACCTTAGAGCTTGAGCCATATACCGGCCCGGCGTAATCCTCCAGCCAACCATGTGACGGCAAAGGCGAACACCGCCGAACGCCAGAATCCCACATCGAAGCTCTCCCCTAGTCGAGCGTAGAAAGTAAGTCCCATTGCAGATGAGAGCAACGTGATCACGCACCCGATGATCGGAGCCAGTATGTAGGCAAAGAGAGCGTTGCTCCCGGCTGGAGCAACAGCCCAACCCTTCCAGCCCCGGACGTCAACCAGCCAATAGACCGCTACCCAAACCCAGACCGTGAATGCAGAGCTCAAGAGACACCAGGGTGGCGTAGCGGCGATCTTGTTAATGATGAACATTGGGTGAATCCCGTTGAGGGAGTGAAGGAGGATCCCCGCGACAGCCAGTCCGAGTCCATAGAACAATCCCCAGCGGATCCGCCCAATGTGGCTTTGCACGGGTGAGTCGGGATGCAGGACCAGCCCAAGAATGACGCCCGACAACGTTATCGCACCGTGCGAACCGAGCATGGAACCGATCTGTATCCATTCCGTTATCATGGTCATGCCGTCAAAGAGGCCTGCCCGATCCGCCAGGAAGACACAGTACAACAGGGCGACGACACCCATCAGTCCTGCCATCTGACGCCGGAGAAGGAGATAGGCAAGGCAACTGACCAGGTACGCCCAACCGATCAGGCCGAGGATCCCCCACCAATGCGGGCGCAACTCCATCAGACTCCGCTCACCTGTTCCCCTGAATAGCAGCGCCATCACCACCAGAACCACCACCCCGGCCGCGCGGAGCCAGATAGCCACGGTCCTCTTCCCCCCGGGATCTCGTGGGACGGCTTTCCAGCAGAGCACAACTCCGAGATACATGAGGAGACTCCAGACCGGCGGAGCAAGGAACCCGTCCTTCCCGGAGGACTCGGTGTTCACCATGAACACGCCGATGATGAGAAGACTAGCCGTACGTATCACGATGTGTCTCCCTACGGACCAGAGACTCTCGCCACGTCCAAGACGTCCGCCGATCGCAAATGGAATCGACATGCCGACGATGAAAAGGAATGCCGGAAAGACCAGATCAACAAATGTCATCCCGTCACCGTTTGAAGGCGAGAGGTGTCTCATCCATGAAGGGGCTCCGTGTACGCCGGCGACATCGTTGACGAAGATCATGACGAGAATGGTGAGGCCACGCAGCATATCGATCGACTCAATGCGACGAAGTGGTTGGGCTTCCATTCGAGTTGCTTTACGGGTGATGGGTACAGACCCGATGGTACAGTCGAAGATCGAGAGAAGAAGAGGAAAACGCAAACCCGTTCGAGCAGAACAAAAGGGGGCATTGCTGCCCCCCCCCGCCCGTGACGGCGGTCAAACCCGATCACGTCGACGCCACGCGAAGAATGGAGAAACCTCTCTTGCCCAAGCGAAAACAGAACCCGGACAAAAGAGGTTTCCCCTGTCAAGAGTAGGGCGACCCGCCAACAGGGGCCCTACTTCAACAGCATCATCTTCTTCAGGAACGAAACCTCGTTCGTCGAAAGCCTGTAGAAGTACAATCCACTGGCAAGACTGCCGGCGTCAAACGTGACGCCGTAGTTGCCGGCAGACCTCACTTCGTCCACGAGCGTGGCGACCTTCTGGCCGAGCATATTATACACTTCAAGCCGGACCCGGGTCTCCTTTGGAAGAGCGAATTCGATTCGGGTCGACGGATTGAAGGGATTCGG
>DAIUKN010000430.1:0-3320 GCA_036848195.1 Bacteroidota bacterium | reverse complement strand
ACTCGCGATTCCTCTTTCCATCGAACGGATTCCCGAATCCAGATACAACTCCGCAGCGAGGGTCTGGGCCGGGAACTGGTCCTGTTGCATGTGAGAATAAAACCTCCTGGCGTCCAGGAAGATGGCGTGTCCTCCGACCGGTTGGACCATGGGGATTTCCCAGTGTCCGAGAAGGTCCCCGAGGTACCGGACCTGGCCGATGCGCGACCGTACGTGATCGTCCTGGACTGACTCTACGATCCCGATGGCCAGGGCTTCCATGTCGCGTCCCGCTAGGCCGCCATAGGTGTGAAGCCCCTCGTACACCACCACCATATTCCGGAGTTCCTCGAACAGTGTCCAGTCGTTTACCGCGAGCCAGCCGCCGATATTGACCAGGCTGTCCTTCTTGGCGCTCATCCATGCACCATCGGTATGGCCGCAGAATTCCTTCAGGATCTGCGCCACAGACCGGTTGTGGTACCCTTCCTCCCGTTCCTGGATAAAGAAGGCATTCTCCACCATGCGCGTCGCATCGAGGTAGACCTTGATCCCGAACTTGTCCGCGAGGACTCGCAGGGCTTTCACGTTTGCCATGCTCACCGGTTGCCCACCCGCCATGTTCACCGTCCCGGCCAGACTGATATAGGCGATCTTTTCCGCCCCCTCACGCTTGACCAGCGATTCTACCTTCTCGAGGTCCACATTCCCCTTGAATGGGTGAAGGTTCTGTGGGTCATGCGCCTCGTCGATGATCACGTCCACAAATATCCCACCCGCCAGCTCCTGATGCAGGCGCGTGGTGGTAAAGTACATGTTGCCGGCGATGTACTGGCCGGGCTTGATCGCCACGCGGCTGATAAGGTGTTCCGCTCCGCGACCCTGGTGGGTTGGAATCATGTACTTGTATCCGTAGTACGTCTGAACAGCCTGTTCCAGGCTGTAGAAGTTCCGGCTCCCGGCGTACGCCTCGTCGCCGAGCATCATGCCCGCCCACTGCCGGTCGCTCATCGCACTCGTCCCGCTGTCCGTCAACAAATCGATGTACACATCCTCGGACTTCAGGAGAAACGTGTTGTAACCTGCATCCTTCAACGACCGGTCCCGCTGCTCCCGCGTGATCATGCGCAGCGGCTCGACCATTTTGATCTTCCAGGGTTCGGCCCAGGAACGACGGCCGAACTGTTGTCCCATTGTCTGAAGATGTGACTCACTCATACTGGGCATACCTCCTTTGTCGGAAATGCATCAACATATTTACCAAGATACGACTCTGCGCCGGAAGAATCAACGATCTTCAGCTGTCGGCTTCACTGCAGCGGGGAATGGGACGAGATGGATGAGAGAACTCGGATGATCCGCAGTGGGTGCAGAACGGACGGGACTCTGATCGACTTTCTAGTATGCGAATTGGAGCGGCTAACGACAAGGTGCTCACGTCGACGTCATGTGCCCGCGCACGCTCACGGGGGAGGACACGCGAGCGTCGACTCGATCACTTCGTTGAAGTACGATCGAGCGAAACGTCAAGCGTCGTCCAGCCGGTCGCCCCCACTTCCACGTTCCGGACGACGGAGGGATCGTATCCGGGGCGGGAGACGATAACCGTGTAGCGGCCAGGATCGAGAAGTCTCCGGTAACGACCGAAGCGGGGATCCGCGATGCGCCGACCGATATCCTCCGAATCAATTCCCGGTAACCAGACGATTGCCTCAAGGGGCTTCCCGTTACGGCTGTCTGTGATGCGCCCCGTCAGCCCGGGTCCCCCCGCACGGCGGAGAATCGTCCACGCACCCTCCAGATTGCTCCGGACGATCCCGTCAACCTCGTTCGAGGGGAAGATGTGGGCACCCAACCCTGTCTCGACGACAAAGTCAAACGTCCCGACCCTTCCGTAGAGCCAGGGGTAGGTCTGCCCCACCGTTCCGGCCCCGTATTCCACCTTGTACGTCGAATCCCCTTTCATCGTGCGGATCGATGATCCCAGCTCACGCGCGATCATCGTCAGTAGCCGATCCTCAGGCGCCTTCCGTCCACTCCAGGTCCACGGATAGTAAACGACCTCGCCCTGGCTGTGATAGGAGATTGAGAGCAGAAACCGTTCGCGCAGAGCAAGATCTCGCATTGCCCGTGCTTCGGATTCGGAGAAAGGATAAGGTCCGCGATACTGCTGGCTCAGACTGTCGGGACTGCCACCAAAAGCCCAGTTGAAATCGTACTGACGATTGAGGTTCACCCCCTCGGGATACACATCGCGCTTCCCGTCTCGATTGGCCCCGCGGGTATTCTTGCGCCATCGCGGGTCGCGGCCCCCGGTCACGATCGCGTAGCCGTCGACATTGACGACCGGGACCACAATAATTTCGTAGGAATCGACCCATCGCCGGATTTCCGGGTCGGACTCGTATCCGGCGATCAGCCGGGCGGCGATCGCCAGACAGATTTCGGCCCCCATCACCTCGTCGCTGTGATGACATCCGTCGAAGAGGATGGCCGGTTTGTCGAGGTCGTGCGCAGGGTCCGATGAGATTCTTATTCCTTCGATTCCTGTTCCCTCCTCCGATGTCGTCCCGATGCGGATGCACCGTGCGATCCCGGGGCGGGCGCGGGCCGCCGAGTCCATAAAGGCGACGACCCCGGGGTACGTGTGGTATCCTTCCGGCATACGCATGGTTGGGCCATACAGGGCGCGGCGGTACAGGGTCAACAGCGCGGAATCCTTCATCACCACCGTGACGTGATACCCCCGTTCCAGAAAGACTGCCGCCTCCGCCTCTGTCGCGAGAACCTGCGCCGTGTCCCTGACGAAGGTCAGTAGTCCGTCCCGCCGGTACTCATCCGTCGAGATTCCCAGTTTCTCGATATCCTGCATCCGAATGTTGTCGATCCGGAGAAGAAGTGTCCGGTGAGGAGAATCAGCGGCTCGCCCATCGGAAACGGCCAGGACGCAGAAGATGGCAACAAGCAATGGCACACGGGTCATGGGATCACCGAAATGGCTGTGATGGGCAACATGGGCGTTTATGGCCCGGGAAGAATTACCAGAGGGGAACAGTGACATTCATCCAATCTCGAAATGTAAGGAAGTGTGCGCTCCGATACTACCGGCCTGCGTCGTTCCGTACCAACAATCTAGTCCGGACGGAGGTCATGAGGTCTCTCAACTGCTTGGATCACGGGGAATCGAAAAGTCGGAAAGGAATGCAAGGGGGAAGACGTCGAATTGCAGCACTCCTGTTTCTCGTGCCTGTCCCTGACCGGGGGCGAATGAAGGATACTCATGCGAGCACCTTCTCATCGTTGCGGACCTGCGTGGGCCGGCCCTCCGCAATCTTCACCCC
>DAIUKN010000429.1:0-3345 GCA_036848195.1 Bacteroidota bacterium | reverse complement strand
AAGCCCGGCTCGCCGGGGAGGAGAGACTGGCAGAATCCGGTCAACGCCCGATTCTTGAGTTCCCGGCCGGTTTCGAACTGGCCGTGAATCACACCTGGGTTTCCCGGAAGAGAGATGGATCGGCCGTGGTGGGGCTCGACGAATTCCTCGGCCGGCTTGTCGGCACAGTCGAGAAGATCATTCTCCCTGGTGCGGGCGCGAAGATGGTCTCGCCTGCCGTTGGCATCACACTGCGTGACGGGAATCGCCAGATCAGTCTTGCCCTTCCCGTCCAGGGCAAGATCGTCGAGGTCAATCATGCGGTTCTAAAGAATCCCGGGCTCGCCACGACTGATCCTTACGGTCGAGGTTGGCTCGTGAGAATAGATCCTCGTTCCAAGGAGAGCATTGCGATGAAGTTCGTGGATACAGAACGGGCGTCGGAGTGGCTGAAGGGACAGGTGGCGCTCGCGAAGGAGTTCCTGTCGGCCCGGATGCCTGAACCCGCCCTGATGCAGGACGGTGGGTTGCCTGTCCATGGGCTGTTGAAGTCTTTTGATGCGCCGGTCTGGCAGGAATTTCAGAAGTCCTTTATTCCCAACTCGTAATCCGGGGAAACTACCATGCTTAAATCCAAATCGCTGCTGATCGATGTCACCAAGTGTGTCGGGTGCCGGGAATGCTCCCGTGCCTGCGCGGACGCAAACGGGCTCCCTCAGGAGGAAGCAACGGAGCTATCGGCCACGCACTGGACGGTGGTCAAGGGGTTGAACGACGACCAGCTTTTTGTCCGCCACCTCTGCATGCATTGCGTAAACCCGACATGTGTGTCGGCGTGTCCAGTCGGCGCCCTGACGAAGAAGGAAACCGGCGCCGTTGTCTATGACGAGACCAAGTGCTTCGGTTGCCGGTATTGCATGCAGGCCTGTCCGTTTGAAATTCCTCGGTACGAATGGGGAAGCATTACGCCGCGAGTGCAGAAATGCCGGATGTGCTATGAGCGCGTGGCGGGAGGGGGCCAGACTGCGTGTGCGGATGCCTGCCCCACCGGCGCCACGCTGTTCGGCGATCGCGAAGAGTTGATCAAGGAGGCGCGGAAGCGTATTGATGAGAATCCGGGACAATATGTCGACTACATCTATGGGCTGCGGGAGGCGGGTGGGACGTCGGTGATGTATCTCTCTGCTGTGCCGTTTGATCAGCTCGGACTCCCGATGAATGTTCCCATGGAGGCCATCCCCGAGCTTTCCTGGCGGATCCTTTCGCAGATTCCCAAGTACACAATTGCGGCGGGCGTGGTCCTGTTCGGGGTTCACTGGATCACTGCGCGCCGGACCGAGGTGGCCCGTTTTGAGGCCGAAGAACAACGCAATCAACGTGAGTCTGATCAGGCCAAGAGGTGATGACAATGAAATTTCCCGGATTGCTCAAGCTGACATTTTGGAAGGTCGTGGCGGTGATTCTCATGACTGCAGGGTTCCTGGCGGCCGTACAGCGATACACGATGGGCCTGGGGGTCACGACGAACCTCAGGGACACGTTCCCGTGGGGGCTCTGGCTCGGATTTGACATGTTTGTGGGAGTAGGACTCGCCGCCGGCGGCTTCATTATTGCGGCGGCCGTATACATCTTCAACATCGAACGGTTCAGGCCCATCCTCCGCCCCACGATTCTGACGGCTTTCCTGGGCTACATCCTGGCCATCTGCGGTCTGCTGGCCGACCTGGGTCGCCCGTGGGCAATATGGCATGCAATCATCATGTGGAATCCCCGCTCGGTGATGTTCGAAGTCGCCTGGTGTGTGATGCTCTACACGGCGGTGCTCGCCCTTGAGTTCAGCCCCGTGGTCTTCGAGAAGTTCAACATGCAGCTCCCGTTGAAGATCATCAAGGCGATTACCATCCCGCTGGTTGTGCTGGGCGTTGTTCTTTCGACGTTGCATCAGTCGTCGCTCGGCTCGTTGTTCGTCATTCTCCCGGCGCGCATGCATCCCCTCTGGTATTCAAACATCATCCCGTTCCTGTTCATCATCTCCTGTGTTGCAGCGGGATTGGCCATGACCATTTTCGAGTCGTATCTCTCCTCGCGGGCCTTCGGGCGTGAACTCGAACTACCGCTCCTCTCCGACCTGGCCAAGGTCATCGTCGTTGTCTTGTGTCTCTATCTGACTGTCCGGATCCAGGACCTGGCGAACAGGGACGCTTTGCAGTATATCTTCAAAATCTCCTATCAGAGCATCCTGTTTTACGGGGAGATATTTCTCGGCGTGATTCTGCCGATGGTTCTCCTCGTCTTCAAGAAGGTGAGAACCAGCAGGACCGGCCTCTTCTATTCGTCGGTCCTTGTCCTTCTGGGCTTCGTGGCACACCGGGTGAACACGTCGATCACCGCCATGGAGCAATGGGGGTCGAAAATGTATGTCCCCTCCGTGCAGGAAGTAGCTCTCACCATGGGTTTGGCTGCTTTTGGGTTCGTTGCCTTCAGCTTCCTGGCGAAGTACTTCAATGTCATGGGGGAAGCCCCTCACGAGGCTCATGCTGTTGAACCCAGAGAGGCGGAAGAGGGAGCCGTGGCGGAATTTTCACGGGCATCAGCAGAGTAGGCTTTCTGTTCTTGTGCGATCAAGGGGGCACGGAACGCGATTTCCGTGCCCCCTCTTTTTTGCTCAAAAATGCAACACTGAATTCCCACAAGTAGGAAACCGACGTCCAGCAGCCCCCATATGCAGGGCTTTTCATTGGAATGGGCGTGAATTTGGCCGGGGTAATGCAGGGTCCGTGGCATGATTTGTGAAACAGATACTGTGGAGAAATCCATCAACCCTCCCTGGCGTCGATGAAGCTTACCCGGACCATAGCATTTCGGCTGTTCCTGCTGATTGCTTCCATTCAGACCATCATACTCCTTGCACTGACGTACGCGACAGTCCGGGTCCACGAGTCGAATCTCATGGAGCACGTCGTCCTCAGTGCCCACCGGGTCAGCGAGATTATTGCGCGGTCAACGCGGCACAGCATGCTCTTGAATCGGGAGGAGGAGGTCCAGAATATCATCACGTCGCTTCGGGACCAGCCCGGGATTGAAGGGATTCGAATCTACAACAAGCTGGGGGCTGTGGTCTATGGGACGGTCGAACATGATCTGAGAACCACGGTTGACGTCAACGCGGAAGCCTGCGTCGGCTGCGGTTTATGCGAGCGAGTGTGTATTCGTTACCCCCATTCGATTCGCGTGGAGCCTGTGAAACGAGAGAGCTTCGATACGTGAAACGGCTCACTATTGGCCGTTAACTTCCCATGTTCATCCCCACTCGCCGCCAACTGTTTGAAGTCACCGGCCGCACCCTGAAGGCGACGGCCATTGGTG
>DAIUKN010000428.1:0-3346 GCA_036848195.1 Bacteroidota bacterium | reverse complement strand
GAGCATGAAGGTACCCGAAAAAAAAGTGTCTTCCCACTCACCAGGGGGAGGAACTACCCTCCGCCCGAAGCGATGAATGGAAAGACACGGTCATGAGAATCAGGCGAGGGCGAACTTCACAACCTCCGCAAACGCGGTCGGGTTGCTGACCGCGAGGTCCGCGAGGACTTTGCGGTTGATGTCGACCTGCTTCTTATTCAATCCCGCAATGAGACGGGAGTAGGTGGTTCCGTGCAGCCGGGCGCCCGCATTGATGCGTGCGATCCAGAGCTGACGGAAGGTCCGTTTCTTGGTGCGTCGATCACGGTAGGCGTATTGTCCCGCCTTATCCAGGTGATGCTTCGCAATTGTCAGGACCTTGCTTCTCGCACCCCAGTAGCCTTTCGCTTTGCTGAGAATCCGCTTGCGACGGCGGTGGGAGGCAACTTTGTTCTGCGAACGAGGCATCGTTGCTCTTTGTCCTTCTGGTGATGGGTCAATGGTGCCGCATTTCAGCGGCGTGGATTACGTTCTTTCGGCCCTCAATGGCGCAACATGAGGTCGACGTTTCGCTGATCCGACTTCGCAACGAGGTGGGGGCCGCGCAGCTTCCGCTTCCGCTTGGTTGTCTTGCTCGTCAGGATGTGGCTGCGATACGCTGTGGAGCGCTTGATCTTTCCTGTGGCGGTCCTCGAGAAACGTTTCTTCGCGCCGCTCCGCGTCTTCATCTTGGGCATTGCTTATCCTTCCTTCTTCTGTGTTTCTTCCGGTTTGGGCTCCACTTTCTTCTTCCGGTCGGGCGAGAGGATCATGATCATGCTTCTCCCCTCCATATGGCCGGGCTGGTCCACCTTTGAAACGTCGGTCAGCCGCTCCATCAGTCGCGTCAGAATCACCTCCCCCTTTTCCTTGTAGGTGATCTCCCTTCCCTTGAAGACGACGGTGGCTTTCACCTTGTGTCCGTCCATGAGAAACTGCCGTGCGTGGCGAGCCTTGAAGTCGAAATCGTGCACGTCGGTGTTTGGATGAAACCGCAGCTCCTTGAGCAGCGAGACATGCTGATGCTTTTTCTGAATCTTGTCCTTCTTCGCAAGCTCATATTTAAACTTGCCGAAGTTGATAATCTTGCAGACTGGAGGATTCGCGGTGGGGACGATCTCGACGAGATCGGCATCCCGCTCTCGCGCCATTGCAATGGCGGAAGCCGGAGTCATCACCCCGAGCTGACCGCCGTGTTGATCAATGACGCGCACTTCGGGGACGCGAATTTCATCGTTGATCCGGGGACGTTTTTCCTTGCTGATGGATTGCCCTCCTACTGTGTGAGTGCCTTGGTCTGGATTTCCCGCACGAGCCGCGCGAGAAACTCTTCCCGCGGGATCGCGCCAAGATCACCTTTTTTGTGTTGACGAACAGCCACTGTGTCGGACTGCCTCTCCCGATCACCGATGACCAGCATATAGGGGACCTTCCGAGTCTCCCATTCACGGATCTTGTAGTTGACCTTCTCGTTCCGGTGATCGAGGTCGGCCCGGATGCCCGCCCGGCTCAAATCTTCGTGAACTTTTCGCGCATAATCAAGCTGATGCTGAGTAATCGGCAATATCGCGACCTGCACCGGCGCCAGCCAGAGAGGAAACTCCCCCGCATAGTGTTCGATCAGGAGCCCTACGAAACGTTCCATCGATCCGAATGGTGCTCGATGAATGATCACCGGCCGGTGCTTCTGACCGTCGCTGGCGGTGTATTCGAGCTGGAACCGCTCGGGCATGACGTAGTCCACCTGGACCGTCCCAAGCTGCCATGTGCGGCCGATTGCGTCTTTCACCATAAAGTCGATCTTCGGTCCGTAAAACGAAGCCTCTCCCTTCGCAACGAAGTACTTCAGGCCCATCTCGTCGGCCACTTCCTTGATCTCCCGCTGCGCCTGTTCCCAGTATCCTGTGTCCCCGCCGTACTTCTCGACGTTGTCGTCGCGGTACGAGAGGCGTGTGGTCACATCCATGCCAAAAGTGCTGAAGACGAGCTGCGTCAGTTCGACAGTTCCCTTGATCTCGTCTTTCAGTTGATCATGCGTGCAATAGATGTGCGCATCGTCCTGTGTAAAGCCCCGCACCCTGGTCAGCCCGTTCATCTCGCCGGACTGCTCGTACCGGTACACTGTCCCAAATTCCGAGAGGCGGACAGGCAGGTCGCGGTACGACCGGGGCTTCGACATATAGATCTGGTGGTGGTGGGGGCAGTTCATCGGTTTGAGAAGGAACTGCTCTCCGCCTTCCATGCTGATGGGGGCAAACTGCGAATCCTTGTAATACGGATAGTGCCCCGAGGTCCTATAAAGCTCCAGGTTTGCGATGTGCGGCGTAATGACCGGCAGGTACCCGCGCTTGCGTTGTTCTTCTCGCAGAAACGATTCAAGGGTTTCGCGGAGAAGAGCCCCCTTCGGCAACCATATCGGCAGACCGGCACCGACCTTCGGGGTGAGCAGAAAGAGCTCGAGCTCGACACCGATCCTCCGGTGATCGCGGCGCTTGGCCTCCTCGAGCCGCTTCAGATGCTCGTCCAGTTCCTTCTGGGTTGGAAAGGTGATTCCGTAGATGCGCTGGAGCATCTTGTTCCTCTCGTCCCCACGCCAGTAGGCACCGGCAACATTCATCAACTTGACAGCTTTGATCCGACCGGTGGATGGTATGTGAGGACCCGAGCAGAGGTCTGTGAATTCTCCGCTGTGATAGAGCGAGATTGGCTGGCCCTTCAGACCGTCGAGAAGCTCGAGCTTGTACTGATCACCTTTCTTGCGAAAGTACGCGACGGCATCCTCCCAGGGGACCTCTTCGCGGCGGTACGGCACGTCGCGCTCGGAGAATTCGCGCATCGTGGCCTCGATTTTCCCGAGATCCTCTTGAGTCAGGGAATGATCACCCAGGTCAAGGTCATAGTAGAAGCCGTTCTCGATCGCCGGTCCGACGCCGAATTTCGCGCCAGGGTAGAGCGCCTCGACGGCCTCTGCCATCAGATGCGCCGAACTATGCCAGTATGTTTCCTTCCCTTCGTCGTTCTCCCACTTGTGGATCTTTACAGAGGCATCCGAAGTGATGGGACGGAACAGATCCCACACTTTCCCATTGACGCTGATCGACAACGCCTCACGGGCCAGCCCCTTGCTGATGCTTTCGGCGATTTGCTGACCCGTCACGCCACTCGGGTAAGAGCGCTGTGACCCATCAGGAAACGTTATGGAAATCTGGTTCATGATCCGCGCAAACGAAAAAAAAAGTCCCGCGCAACGTCGGGCGGGACGGGTGTTTTCGAATCCCTGTGGGCGATACAGGAGTCGAACCTGTGACCTCTACCATGTCAAGGTAGC
>DAIUKN010000427.1:0-3350 GCA_036848195.1 Bacteroidota bacterium | reverse complement strand
CAGAAGGCCTGTTACTATTTCGTCCACTCGTATTACGTTCCGGCGATCAGCGAGACGGTGGCGACGACGGACTACGGGATACGGTTTTCCTCGGCAATCGAGAAGGGCAGTGTGGCCGGGGTTCAGTTCCATCCTGAAAAATCCCAGACAGCAGGACTTGCATTGCTCAAACGATGGACATCATACCGGCAATAGACCTGAAGAACGGCAAGTGCGTCCGGCTGCGGCAGGGGAAGGACGACGCGACAACGGAGTATTCCGATGATCCACTCGCAGTCGCCGAACAGTGGGCGAGTCAAGGCGCTCAGCGGCTGCACATCGTAAATCTGGATGGTGCATTTGGCCGATCGTCGGGGAACCTGGACATTCTCCGCCGAATCGCCGAGCGTGTCGATGTGAAGATCCAGTACGGCGGCGGTCTCCGCTCTCTTGATGCGATGGAGGAAGTCTTCGCGGCCGGAGCGAGCAAAGCCGTGCTGGGGACGATCGCCGTGGAGGACCCCGGTCTCCTGAGAGACGCTGTGCGTGGCTTTGGCGAGCCCAGGATCATCGTTGCCATTGATGCGGTCGGGGGGAAAGTCGCGACCCGTGGGTGGCAGACGGTGAGTGAGGAATCCGCGTACCATCTGGCGCGTCAACTGTTTGATATAGGAGTCAGAGAGATCCTCACGACCGATATCGAGCGCGACGGGATGATGACGGGTCCGGATCTCAAGGTGCTGAACGAACTGGCAGGGATTGGACTGAAGGTGATCGCGTCAGGGGGCGTCTCCTCTCTGGACGATGTCATGAAAATCGTCGATCTGAGGCAGCAATTGATTACCGGTGTCATTATCGGGAAGGCGCTGTACGAGAAAAAGATCGATCTCAGAAGCGCGATCGCATCAACACGGAAGGGGACGTGATGGGGGGCATTGGGGATGCTTAGAAAGCGAATCATTCCATGCCTTGATGTCAAAGACGGGAAGGTCGTCAAGGGGGTCAATTTCGTCGGGCTTCGCGACATGGGGGATCCGGCCTCCCAGGCCAGGTTCTACAACGACGAAGGAGCGGATGAGCTCGTCATTCTCGATATCACGGCCTCGCGGGAAGAGCGGCGCAGCCTTATCCACGTGGTCGAGTCGGTAGCTGACAGCGTGTTCATCCCTCTCACTGTCGGGGGCGGGATCAGGTCGGTTGAGGATGTGCGCGCCATGCTGAATGCGGGTGCGGATCGTGTCGGTTTGAACACCGCTGCAGTGCAGAATCCCGACCTGATCAGCGAAGCTGCCGAAAGATTCGGCAGTCAATGTGTCGTGGTCGCTATCGACGTGAAGCGGCGCACAGCGGGGCAGGACTGGGAGGTGTACATTTACGGTGGGCACCAGAAGACAAACCTCGACGGTCTGACCTGGGCGGAAGAGGTCCAGAAGCGTGGAGCGGGCGAAATTCTGCTCACGAGCATGGACCGCGACGGCACGCAGTCGGGGTATGACATCTCTCTGCTCCAGGCGGTCACTTCCCGGGTGTCGATTCCGGTCATTGCTTCCGGCGGAGCCGGAGAGCTGCGCCATTTTGCGGATGCGTTGAAACTGGGGGGAGCAGACGCCATTCTCGCGGCATCGCTCTTTCACACGCGGGCACTCACCATTGCGATGCTGAAACAGTTCCTCTCTCAAGAAGGAGTTCCGATCCGATGACAGAAGCAACGATCGATCGCCTGAGATTCGACGAATATGGTTTGATCCCGGCGGTTGTTCAGGATGACCGTTCGGGTGAGGTGCTCATGGTGGCCTACATGAGCCGGGAAAGTCTCAAGAAGACTCTGAAGAAGGGGGAGACATACTTCTGGAGCCGGAGCAGAAAGGAGATGTGGCACAAAGGAGACACATCGGGAAACCGGCAGATCGTAAGAAGGATTTCTCACGACTGTGACGGCGATGCCCTGCTGGTTCGCGTGGAGCAGAAGGGGGTTGCCTGTCACACCGGTGAGTACTCTTGTTTCTTCAGCGACCTCGCAGGGGCTGATGGCACAGGAAAGAGTCTGTTTGAGGTTCTGGGGGCGCTCGCGAGGGTGATTGGCCAGAGAAACAAGGAGCGGCCTCAGGAATCATACACGACCAAACTCTTCGAGGGGGGAACTGACCGGATCCTGAAAAAAATTGGTGAGGAGGCTGGTGAGGTCATCATAGCCGCCAAGAACCACAACAAGAAGGAGATTTCCTGGGAGGTGGCTGATTTCTTTTATCACACTCTGGTTTTGCTCGAGGCGGAGGGAGTCGGGTTATCGGATGTGGCCGGAGAGCTTGCCAACCGATTCGGGAAAAGGATGAAAGATCGTTGACATTTCGGGTCTGTTTTTCTATATTGACATGATTCCGCGATAGCTCAATGGTAGAGCATGCGGCTGTGGGCACTGTGTGGGCCGTGATACTCGGAAATACGCTGACAGGCGAGGCAATCTCATCGCAGCGGTGCAGAAGCGACGAAGGTCGATTCGTCTGAAAGCGATCACCTACAAAGGTGGCCGTTGTCGGCTTTGTGGGTATGACCGACGCCCGGAAGCCTTGGGATTCCATCATACTGACGACTCAGCGAAAGAGTTCGGTGTTTCGTCAAGGGGATATACAAGAAGCCGGGAGAAGGTCAGGATCGAAATTGACAAGTGCGTGCTTCTTTGCGCCAATTGTCACCGGGAGGTTCACGCAGGAATAGCAGCTTTCCCGAGTAATCGGGATTGAAAAACCGGGTGAATTCAGGGAACCCTAAATCCAGCGGAAGCAGGAGATGGCAACCCTGAGCGAAGCCCCGCGAAGAGAATACGTGTAGCGGGGAACGTGCAGAGACTAGGGGATGAGGATTCTCACCAATAAGCCCCACGAGCGCCCGGCACCCTAAGCGAGGAGTCCCGCTTTTCAGGACGACGAGTCGAAGGGTGATGAGATAGTCCGGACTGCAGCGAAAGCTGTGGAGCTGCCGTAACCGCAGGGTTGCAGGTTCGAGTCCTGCTCGCGGAGCCAAGCAACTTGAAGACTCGAACCACCAGATGATGGTGGTTTCGGGTCTTCGTGCTTTCGGGCCTCCTCCCATTCTTGTCTGACAGAGCCATCGCCTCGCAGTTTGTAAACGATGTCTCCTTTCCGCTCTCCTCGCTTGACTGAGCAGCGGATCTCCTCGATTATGATGTTAAGGATTCGGCGCTTCGTTTCGGGGGAGGCTTGGGAGTAGATCTCGGCGAATTCCCGGAAGACCCGCCGTAGCTCTTTCTTGTCGACTTGCTGTCTTTCCAGCCTATCAATTTCTCGATCCAGTGTTCGGACACGGTTTTCGAGTTCAGCTGCCTTTGCCTTCAATCCCTCGATCTTCCCTTT
>DAIUKN010000426.1:0-3371 GCA_036848195.1 Bacteroidota bacterium | reverse complement strand
TCTGGGCGGTGCTGAGTTTCGTACTGATTGCCACGCCCGTATTGGCCATTGATAAGAACGATTCCGAGGAGGGAGTCTCCTTCCGAGCCCTAGAGAATGTCATGGCGCAGTATGACCAAAAGCCATTGAAGCCGTTCTCCGATGAACAACTCGCTTCAATTGAGGGCGAAGGATTTTGCTTCGGCTGTCGTTCGCTTGATGTGCGGATCAACGTGTCGCCCATCATTCAAATTGGTCTGGTCAATCAATTCAACTTCGCATTTGGCAACAACATATCCCAAACAAACAACGGTTTCATTGGAAATACCATAAGATTTGCACGCCATCGGTTCTAGCGGAAAGACTCCATGGCGGGGGTCTATGAGTGGATCGAGGAAGGAATCGAGTTGTTGGCCTCAGTGCCACACATGACGTGGATCATGGTGGTCCACGATCAACACAGACAGGGGGTTACGTTATGAGAATTTTAGGTTTAGTTGGGGCAATCGGATTGGTCGTTGGCCTGGGCGTGCCGGCGTTCGCTGGCGACAAGAAAGCGCCGGAGCTCTTTGCAGTCAGTCAGTTGTCCACTCATGGCACACTGCAGGTCATGACCGACAAACAGCTGACCGCCGTCGAAGGCATGAGCTACAAGCGGCATCATGGGTCTCACTACGGCCCCATCAACCAGGCGAACGAATTGAGCCAGTACAATGTGAATCAGGGGTGCGAGTGTGGGAAAGGCAAAGGGTACCATCGCGGTGGCGAAGTGTACCAAGACAATTTTGCCGAGCAACTGAACAGTGTCTACCGCAACCATGGAAACATCGATCAGTCGAATTGGGCGGATCAGATGAATGCCAATGGCGGTGGCCATTTTGTCGAGCAGGCGAACGGCGCTAGCCAGATTAATACTGTCGGGCTGCCCCCACTGGTCCGGTAGGCTTTCGCTTTGTAGTTGAAGAGCTGCGTAGGTGGAAGAGTGTAGGGAGCGAGTGGGACGTTCTGTCCTGCTTGCTCCCACGCTTGTTTTTCTAGGATCAAGTCCAGAACGCTCATCTGAGCGGCAGGTGTCGAAGGGCTGCCCCTTGATCCAGGAGATCAAACACATTGATGAGCTGCGGGTGGAGGTCGCTAAATGGGAGGACAGGGGCTGCCGCATAGGCTGTGATCTTTTGCTCCCCCGTCTGCCCGAGGACGAAAATGATCCCCTCCTGCCATTCGTTCCCCGCCCCAGCAAACTGATCAATGCGCATTCGGAGATTCCCGCGGGCGGGGTCCGCTAAATACACCATCCCGTTGCGGACCGCGCGGAGCACGGCAAAGTGCTTGTAGCCATGCGGTTCCACATAGACGATGACGGGAGCAATCAGGCGGGTGAGTTGGTCGGGCGTCAACCGGAACCCGGCCGCCCGGAAGCCGCGCCGTTCAGCGGCCTTTTTCAAGTCCAACAGGGAAAACCCGCGCTCTGCCTTGACGGCCAGTTCGTCAGGGGTCAGGGGTTCCTTGAGCAAGGCGAGAATCTCAGCTTCTGAAGTAAGGTCTCCGTAGTAGTAGACCAGCAAGGTGGCAAGAGCCGCAGCCCCACAGGAATAATCTAAGGCCTGTTTCACCACATATCGGTCCCGGATCTCTTTCAGAGAGTGACGCACCACCAAGGGTTCGTTAGTCCCGACGAAGAGGCTGTCCGTCCAATGGCCACATCCGTTCAGCATGAGAGTGGCGGCACTGACAAGTCCACAACAGATCACTTGTCCTGTGCGACCGCTGGTCATCCTACACCACATCATCACGATCACGGTCAAAGACGATAGGGGATCCGGAGGCCAACAGAGGAGTCGAATGCATCCGACGTCAGACCGATTGATACAAACGGTTCAATAAACAGCTTCTTGGTGATAAGAATTGTCGATGAGAACTGAATGTTCGCGATTTCTAGGCTCGTTTGGTCGACTGTTCGCCCTTGGAATTTGCCCTTTCCGATGAAAGCACCGACCAACTGGATGTTAAAGGCCACCCGGTCGTTCAACGCGAACCCCATCCCCGCGCTGTACTCAATGATATTACCTGGATTTCGGTCGCCGTGGGCAAGCGTTTCGGCATAGCCCAGGCGGCCGAAAAATACGACCGGGTCGATTGATTTGATCAGGGTGATCCCGCCGCCGATGTTTGCGTGCCCCGTCCCCCGCAACGTGTCGCCAGCCGTGCGGGACTTACCAGTGATATCGATAATCAGGCCGGGGCGAGCTCCTCGCTCATACCAGACCTGGTAACGCAGGGCGGCCCCGACATCGCCGATTCCGGTGCTCGAGGAAGCCAAGCGTCCAGAAGCGATCTGGCTCTCTTGATCCGCATGAATCAGAAACGGGAAGCTCACGTTGAGTTCCAAGCCATCCGTCAAGATGCCGGCACGAGCGAAGAGTGCCGCATCGAAGAAGCGCCGCCTTGTGTCGAAAAGCGTAGAAACTCCGGGTGCGACGGGTAGAAATTCTTGTCGCTTGTCGGTGCTGTAAAACGTGTTGAATTCGAGGATGTACTCACCCTTCTTGATGAAAACGCTCTGATTGCGCAAGTAGAACTCTTGGAGGCGCTTGAGCTCTTCGGCTTCCTTCTCTCGGTCTCCTTCAGTCCGTACCTCCGGGGTGGTTGTCGGAGCTTGCGTAGAGGAATCCTTCTGCTGTTGTCCCGATGCGGGAACAGGAGGAGATAGAAAGAATATAGCCGCAATCGTCAGGGCTGCCCACCAATTGTGTCCGTGCATCATCAACATCCCTTGAGTTGCGTCTTATACAGAAATTAAGTCAGTAAGTATAGGACTTCATTCACAAACAAGACGATAAGACTTCATGCATGTGTAACGCTTCTTTACAGGGCGCGGATCGAGGGAGCACCAGAAAATCAGTTGTGGGTAGTTATAGGGGTGACCTGCAAGGTGGGGGGATGGTGCACTTGGTCCCAGCAGCGCTGAGAGACCTGAAGAAGTAAAACGTTCAATGACCCCCCGTTGCAAAGTGAATCAAGTAAGCGTATACGAGTACCTAATATATTCCTCATATCTTCCTCGTTGACCTTGTGAAAGGAGGATAGAAGCGGTATTGGCTGTATGTATTCCACCTCGGCAACTTATTCCTGCTTCACCGCGGACGTGCCAGAGTGGCGGTGCGATTGTTTCCCGTAAAACTCGGCTGTCGATTACTAAATCCGATTGTCAGTTACGTTACCTTACTTCAAGAGGTGAGACATGATTATGAAGTTGGTCACCTTCGCTCTCGTATTCACATGTGCATATACATATAGCGGAAATGTGCCGACTTCTGCTGCTGTCACTCGACTGTCAAATGATGCCTTGTCATTTGGGATGCAATCGAAGGGGGAGCAAGACTATTCTGCTA
>DAIUKN010000425.1:0-3381 GCA_036848195.1 Bacteroidota bacterium | reverse complement strand
GCCACATCCCGAGCTCATCGAGATTGCCGGCAATGCAGATCCTCCCGGGGACTCGCTCACCTCTGGCGTCGCACACAAAGAGAATGGTGCGAAGCTGTGTCTTGCTGCGCCCCATCGTACCCCTGCCTGCGCCGCGGATTTCCGGGTCCGGACCTCTCCCGAGCGTTACCGCATCACGGATGATCGGTGCAAAATTTGGATACAGCATCTGCCCGCCTGCAAGGCCGGCGAACGTGTACACATTCCGCAAGTGGGTCAGGAATGCTGTGTCAAATGGCCTGTCGCCGCCAGGCGCAGTCTGATCCTCCCCGTACCACCAGAACCAGTCCGAGCCCTCGGCGGCGTACATAGACTCCCAGGCCCGGTAGGCATACCATGCGGCAGTCCCCTCCTTTGGAGCCGGTTTGTCCGGATCAGGCGAGGGGACACCGGACTGCGCCAGGTCTTTTCGCGTCTTGAGCAGATACTCCCATGCCTGGTTTTCTTCCCATTCCCCAATCCAGGTATCGTAATTCGCGTTGATCCAGGAACCCGGCCAGAGTGTTTTCATGGAAGGCTGACCCTCAACCGGATGCGCGGCCACGCCCCGGGACGGGTTGCCGGCGATGTATTCCGTCATAGTCGTCGTGATGATCCGCTTCTGATCATAGAGAGCGCTCAGCTTGCGATACAGGGCGTGGAGAAACTGCTTGGCATCATTGTCACGCCGGTACCACTCCCACGCGTTCTCCCCATCAAGGATCACCGTAATAAGGACGTCCGGTTGATCCTTGGCCGGGGCATGCACGAGGACGGATTGAACGAAATCCTCGGCCGACTCCTCGCCGGTGTACTCCTGATACTTGAAGCCGATCTTGTCCGAGAGCTCCGTATCGCGGAACACCAGCGTGATCGGATGATCGCCCGCGGGAAACTGATAGGGGGACGTGTTCGGCCGGTTCGGGGGATCTGAACGGGTCAGGACTTTCACATCACTCGCAGTCCAGAGAATGCCGCTGTTCCGGAGAATGCTGAGCACCGGCTGAGCCACCGATCCTTCCCCCGGCCACATGCCGGTCGGCGCGGCACCGAATGTCCGACTGAACATCCGGACCGCCTTTTTCACCTGCGCCGCTGCGTCTTCCGGGAACGAGAACCGCGAGGGAAGCGTGTCGTTTGGCTGACAGATCCTGGCCAGATCCGAATCGTAGATCAGGGGGAGAATCGGATGGTAGTACGGCGTCGTGATCACCTCGATCTGGCCGGTCCTCTTTTCGGGGACATACCGCATCGCCCGATGGACCGGGACGATATTCGCCATAACCTTGTATGCTTCGGCAACCATCCGCTGGCAGAGCTGCTCGGTGACCTTCTTTTTGAGATAGTACTTCTTGTCTCCCCTGAACTCCACGAGATCGCTGAGGTTACAGACGGAACCGTCGGTAAGCTTCACCGGTCCCGCTAGGAAGTCCGGGTCGAAATGAGCGAGGTAGAACCAGAACTTGATCTCACGCATCTCCTGCTCAGAGAACAATCCCTCCGGCGCTCGTCCTTCCGCCGGGAGCTTGTCGCGAAGTGCACGGTATTCAGGGAACCGCTGGATCATCACTTCGCCAATGCCGAATGCATTCCACGCATTCCGATACAGGAGGTCCTTGTCCGCGGCGTCGAAAGTCGAAGCAGGTTTCAGAGCAAGGTCTATCCACGGGTCGGTTTTCCCTCTCCACCGTTTCATGAACCTCCTCACGTCAATCGTGTTGGTCCTTGTATTGACGTAAGGCCCCAACCGGTCTACGTAATACTCCTGCAATTGAAGGAGAAGTGATGATGTGAGGTTGATGTTGCAGTGAACGCGGGGGTAACCGCGAAGCATTGCGGCCATGTCATAATAGTCTTTTGTCGCATGCGTCCGCACCCAGGGCCCGGTCAGCTGATCCGTCTCGGGGTTCGCATAGAGAGGTTGGTGCTGGTGCCAGATGATGTTCAGATAGACCGGTTTCCTCTCGGCCGCCGGGGGGTATGTGTCCGTCGGGTTCACCTTCAGTGTTGGCGCTTCGGCGGTCAGAAGAATCAGGTTATCGTCAGTGGCAACAAACGCGGAATTCTTCGCGGTCTTGTTGTAGTTGTCCACTGTCGCAGGGTTTCCAGGGTCGACCACGTATCGGCTCCCGTCAATGACAAACTTGTATTGATAGATTCCCGGGCGCAAATTCCGGACAGCGGACCAGGTGCCATCCTTCGCTTTCGCCATCGGAGTCTCTTCCTTCGACCATCCATTAAAGTCGCCAACGACGGCGACAGACTTTGCCAGGGAGTCCCGGAGAGAGAATTGCACTCCGCCTTCGACGGCGCGCGGCTGCGCGGCCGCAGAAGAGACCGCAACCAGGCCGAGCAGAAACAGAGAATGAATTCTCAACATTCTGTTCACCATTTTACTTGAGAAGCGCCATTTTTCGCACGAACACTGAATTTGCCGTCGTCCCGCCGTTCAAGGTCAGTCGATAGAAATAGACGCCGCTGCCGACCGCGTTCCCTTCGGCATTCCTCCCATCCCAGACCGCGGCGTGCACCCCGGCAGCATGCTGCCCGATCGCCAGTGATGCAACCTCTCGTCCGAGCACGTCGAAAACCTTCAGCGAAATGTCAGCTGCGGTCGGGAGCGAAAATCGGATCGTCGTTGCGGGATTGAAAGGATTCGGATAATTCTGTTCCAGGGTAAATTCTGCCGGAACGCTCTGTTCGGTCCCGACACCGAGGATCGGATTGAGGATGAACAGCGTGTCGGGGGTCACGGAGACGGTGTATATCGCTGTCCCGTACGCCGGAAGCGAGATGCTGACCGCATTGAGTGCCGATCCCGCAACCTGCATTCGAGAGTTGGCGTACAGATCGTTCAAGTAGTACTGCTTTGCAGGCTGGATACCGCCCGAAAATTTCAACGCATTCGAAACGGTCAGATCAATCTGCGCAGTCACATCACCTCCCGTGAAATTGACTACCGTGAGTCCGTTCTGGTCCGGGTAGGGACGGGTGAACGCATAGACGGAGGGATTGCTGCAGCCCGCCCGGACGAAATCCGGATCGTCGAGCGCGCTGATTGAACCATCTCCGTTTGTATCCTGCTTATGCTGGACGAACGCGGGAAACTGCCCGCGGATATGCGCAAGCTTCTGGTAATGGGGACTCAGCAGCCCTTTCCCTTGGTAGTCCCAGTTGATGACGCTTCTGTTCCTGTTCTCTTTCGATCCGGTGATGCCGTAACCCCAGCCGACTTCCTGTCCGTTCCAGATCATGGGAAATCCCGGAGCAGTGAAGACGACGCTCGCCATGGGCATAGTCCGTTGAAACGTCGTGGCCGCATCGATCGTGAAGTTTGAGGAATAGAAATACACGATCCGGTCT
>DAIUKN010000424.1:0-3384 GCA_036848195.1 Bacteroidota bacterium | reverse complement strand
AAGTGTGTTCACGGGCCTCACGCTCGTCGTTCTCCTTGTTGTCCTTTTCGCCAAGATCGCCGACGATCACCGTACCGACGAGGCAATCATCCTCGCGTCAATCACGACGATCAAGAATTCGCCCGATGGCAAAAGCAGCGATGCCTTCGTCCTGCATGCCGGAGTGAAAATCCAGATCATCGATAGTGTGAGTGACTGGGTAAAGATTCGTCTGGCGGATGGAAAGGTCGGATGGATGGAAAAAGCGGCGGCCGAGAGGATCTAAGGGGCGACACCGTACTCTACCGTCTGAAATTCCATTCTCTGTGCGAATATCTCCGGTTCACGAGGTCACGTATTCTCTCTGCCGGGGCGGTTGGCCGAACATCCTTTGCTTCCCAGATCTCTGCGAGTGCCCTCCTGATCTTGACAGGTTCCAGTCCGATGTTCACCAGAAACCGTTCGTGAGGCCGCCCCTCGCGGTACGCGGGCTGTCTCACGGGCATTGCCAGCAGCCGGCCGATTCTCTCAAGGTCAAACCGCAGCAGGAACGTTCCGTGAAAAAGAACGAAGCGCTCTCTCCGCCTCTGTGCGTTTCCCGAGAATTTCATCCCCCCGACAGCAAGATCGCTCTCTCCCATGACGTTGACGGGTCTCCGGAGCAGCCTCTCGAGGGACCTGGCGTGACGATCCATAATGAAAGCGTTCGTGCCGGTAATGGTTGAGAGAGGGCCATTCTGTTGAATCCGGAGGATGAGGGAGAAATTCAGGCAACCGGGTCCTTGCAGGACGGTGCCGCCGCCGCTGTACCTCCGGAGGACAGGGATCCCATCGACGTTGCAGCGGTCGAGGTGCACTTCATCGGCGACGGGTCTCGAATACCCAAGAACAACAAAGAGCGACCTTGGCTCCCAGAATCTCAGCGTTTCCTCGTTGCTCCCCTCTTCCGCCTCATCGAGCAGCGCTTCGTCGCACGCGAGATTCTCTTCTGGCGCGGTGAACGTCAGGTCGAGTAGTCGCATAGGGAAATAGGATTTGATAGAAAGGGAAGAATCACGTACATTTAAAACTACGGAAATCCGCGGCAACGTGCGCACTGCCCCGACCGAGGACCAAGTTCATTGAAAGACGAGATTCTATCGAGGACCCGTGACAACCGATAATAGTCAAGATCAGAGTGTTTCGCAAGGCGCGGTGAAAGCGAAGGAGCATTGGCTCGATGCGCTCGACTATGTGCTCCAGTCGGTCCTGAAGGATAAGGAATCGGATCCCCTCCTTGTTGAGAAGCTTTCCGCCAGGTTACGGGAAGCGGGCATCAAGCTTCCCCGATTCGTCAATACTCCATACATAAACACCATTCCCCCCGAGCAAGAGCCTGTGTATCCGGGCGATCGCGAGATCGAGCGCCGGATCAAGAGCTACATCCGGTGGAACGCCATGGCCATGGTTGTGAAGGCCAATCGCGAGCATGGCGGTCTGGGCGGCCACATCTCCACGTTTGCATCTGCTGCAACCATCTACGAAGTTGCCTTTAACCATTTCTTCCGCGGCGACGACATGATTTACTTCCAGGGACACGCCGCGCCCGGGATCTACGCCCGCGCGTTCCTTGAGGGGCGGCTTGATGCAGCCCATCTGCACAACTTCCGCCGGGAACTCGCCGAAGGGGGTGGTCTGTCGTCGTACCCGCATCCGTATCTCATGCCAGACTTCTGGCAATTCCCTACGGTTTCCATGGGTCTTGCGCCGATCATGTCGATCTATCAGGCGCGGTTCAACCGGTACCTCAAGGCTCGCGGGTTCCTGAAAAACGAGGAGCCGCGGGTATGGTGCTTCGTTGGCGACGGCGAGAGCGATGAACCGGAGACACTGGGCTCGCTTACCCTTGCCTCCCGCGAGCGGCTGGATAACCTTGTCTGGGTGGTAAACTGCAACCTCCAGCGCCTCGACGGCCCGGTCAGGGGGAATGGGAAGATCATCCAGGAACTCGAGGCCGCGTTTCGCGGAGCGGGCTGGAACGTCATCAAGGTTGTCTGGGGCTCGGATTGGGATCCCCTGTTGGCAAAGGACCGGAAAGGTCTTCTGCTGAAACGGATGGAAGAGGCGGTTGACGGCGAATTTCAGAAATACTCCGTTGAGCCGGGGAGTTACACCCGAAAGCACTTTTTCAGCAAGTATCCCGAGCTGCTCGAGCTGGTCAACGATCTGACGGACGATCAGATCAGGAAATTGCGCCGCGGCGGGCACGATCCTCAAAAGATGTATGCGGCATTCGATGCGGCGGTGCGGCACAAAGGATCACCGACGGTCATCCTCGCGAAGACGATCAAGGGATATGGTCTTGGCGAGGCCGGCGAGGGACGCAACGTCACACACCAGCAGAAGAAGCTGAATGAGAAGGAGTTGCGGGAATTCCGGGAACGCTTTGGGATTCCCATCAATGACGAGGAGGTCGTCGACACACCGTTCTACCGTCCGCCGGCAGACAGCCCTGAGATCCGCTACCTGCGGGAACGCCGCAAGAGCCTCGGCGGATTTGTTCCTGAGCGGAATGTGTCCGAGGAGAGGCTGGAGGTCCCGTCCGTGGAAAAGTTCGCGGAATTCCTCCGCGGGTCGGAACGATTTGAGGTTTCCTCCACGATGGCTTTTGTCCGCCTCCTGGGAAACCTCCTGCGCAATCCGAGCATCGGGCGGCGGATCGTGCCCATCATCCCGGACGAAGCCAGGACCTTCGGGATGGATCCGTTGTTCCGCGAGGTGGGCATCTATTCCTCGAAGGGGCAGTTGTACGAACCGGTTGACAGCGAGTCGCTGCTGTACTACCATGAGACGAAAGACGGTCAGATCCTGGAAGAGGGGATCACGGAAGCGGGCGCGATGTCGTCATTCATTGCCGCAGGGACCTCCTATGCAGGCAATCGCACAACCATGATCCCGTTCTATATCTACTATTCCATGTTCGGATTCCAGCGGATCGGGGACCTTGTGTGGGCTGCAGGCGACATCAAGGCCAGGGGTTTCCTCCTGGGGGCGACGGCAGGCCGGACGACGCTGAACGGCGAAGGGCTTCAGCACGAGGACGGGCACAGTCATCTCCTGGCCACTACGATCCCATCGCTGCTGACGTATGATCCGGCCTTCGCGTTTGAGGTCGCGCTCATCGTGCAGGACGGCCTCCGCAGGATGTACGCCGAACGGGAAGACGTCTTCTACTATCTCACACTCTACAACGAGAACTACGCCATGCCAGCCATGCCCGAGGGAGTGCGGGAGGGCGTGCTCAAAGGGCTGTATAAATTCCGGAAGAGTCCTGGCGAACACAAACTGAAGGCGCAGATTCTCGGCAGCGGCGCAATTCTCCGCCAGGCCCTCCGCGCCCAGGAGATCCTGTCGGAACAGTTCGGC
>DAIUKN010000423.1:0-3387 GCA_036848195.1 Bacteroidota bacterium | reverse complement strand
ATCGCAACCACACCGGGGATGGCCACGCGCGCCGCCCAGCTGATGGTCAGCGCCTTGCCGCTCGTGGCCTGGTCAAGGCGCTCGTTTGTCCGAACGAGCAGGTTCGGCCAGTAAGGATCCGGCGGCGCTTCCGGCTCCCCTTTTCCGATCTCTGCCGCCGCACGGCGGACCTCGAGGGCAAGCTCCTCTTCGGCCCTATCATCAATGGGCGCTGTTCCCTGTCGAAGTTTCATCTTTCATGTACTCCTGGACTTTCCGTAACGCATGGAAGTAGTTCGCTTTGAGACCACCCACCGAGGTCTTGAGCACTCCCGCGATTTCTTCATACGGCATTTCGTCGTAGTACCGGAGGACGAACACCGCGCGCTGTTTCTCCGGTAGAGCCGCGATAGCACGCTGCAGGCGCGACTCTGTTTCCTGGAACTCCAGGTCCTGGTGCGGATCGTTCCCGAGGGGGAGAATCCGGCTCAGGACCTCGCTCTCGCGAAGGTAGTTGAGAACTTGCCGTTTTCGCACGGCATTGAGCGAGAGGTTGACCGCAATCCGGTACAACCAGGTGAAGAAACTCGAATCCCCCCGGAAATCCCCGAGTCCCAGGTAGGCCTTGATGAACGCGTCCTGAGCTATGTCATCCGCATCCTCGTGGGTGCCAACAATCCGCCGGGCGACCCAGTAGACCCGTTGCTGGTAGCGGCGCATCAACTCCGTAAAAGCCTGCCTGTTGCCGTTCCGCACGTCCAGGACAAGGTCCAGATCCGACTTCTGGTCCATAATCTTAGACACCCGCAAAGTCAGGACGTTTAATGAGAGTCCAAGGACTGGTTCGAGGCACTCCCCCGGTACGAGGGTCAGGAACAGCGCTATTTCCCCTCATCAGAAGCATTTGCGAAGTCTTTGGAGGGTTTCGTGCATGTCCTCTGATATGACCTTGGTATCGGCAAGGACGGGCAGGAAGTTCGTGTCGCCGTTCCAGCGCGGAACGATGTGGAAATGGATATGGTCATCCACGCCGGCACCGCTGACCCGGCCGACATTTGCCCCGAAGTTGTACCCATGTGGATGCATCACCTTGTCAAGGGCCTTCATGGCCCTCTGGGAGGTCTGCATGATCTCCGCCATTTCCACGAGCGTCAGATCCTGAAAATCGGGCGTCTGCCTGTTGGGGACGATCATGAGATGGCCGCTGTTGTACGGATAGCGGTTCATGATGACGAAGCAGTGCTCGCCCCGCCATACGATCAGGTTCCGGTCGTCGTCCTTGGACTTCCATGCCGTCGTAAACAGGCTCCGCCCCTTCTTCTTCTTCTGGCCGGGCAGATCCTTGAACGACGCGATGTACTGCGAACGCCACGGCGACCACATTCTCTGCATGGGTGTCCCTTTTCGTCATTCGATCGTTGAAAAATGCAAAGGTTGAGAACCGGTATCCCGACCCCCAACCTTGCAGACATCTCCCCCCCCCTCGCGGGGGATCCGACGGCTCCGGAACCCGCGGGATGTGCTACGCTTCCTGCTCTTTCGCTCTGTTCTTCTCTGAGGAAGCGACGATTTTCTCCGCCAGCTCGCGAGGGACCTCTTCGTAATGGTCCATCGACGCACTGAACATCCCCCGTCCTCCGGTTTTGGACCGGAGGATCGTGGCGTACTTGTGCAGTTCCGCCGCAGGCACCTGATAGTGGCCCACCGCTTCCATCCCGGCTATCTTGCCGCGCCGCGAAGAGATATCGCCCATCACGTCTCCCATCGCGTCTTCCGGAACCTTCACCTCGATGTTGTAGATCGGCTCGAGGAGGATGGGTCTCGCTTCCATGAATCCCTTGCGGAATGCCATGGCTCCGGCGATCTTAAACGCCATTTCCGAAGAGTCGACGTCGTGGTAGGATCCGTAGTGGAGCGCCACACGAACATCCACCACAGGATATCCCGCAACGACTCCCTCCTTCATCGTCTCCACCACCCCCTTTTCCACAGCCGGGATAAATTTGTTGGGGACCACACCGCCAACGATCTCGTCCAGAAACTCGAATCCCTGTCCCCGCTTCAGCGGTTCCAGCCGCAGGTGGACATGGCCGTACTGGCCGTGCCCGCCGGTCTGCTTCTTGTGCTTGTACTCAGAATCCTTGACGACCGCCTTGATGGTTTCCCGGTAGGGAACCCGCGGCTCGTTGAGATCCACATCCACGTTGTACCGCTGCTTCAGCCGTTTCACCACGACGTCCAGGTGGAGTTCGCCCTGTCCGCTGATGATCGTCTGGTGCAGCTCGCCATCGACACGGAACATGAACGTCGGGTCTTCCTGGTGCAGCGAGTGAAGGCCGGTCGAGATTTTGTCTTCGTCTCCTTTCGTCTTCGGCGTGATCGCCGCATGAAATACCGGCTCGGGAAAAACAATAGGCGTATAGACAATCGGGAACGCCTTGCTGCTCAGCGTGTTATTGGTGTGCGTGTCCTTCAGCTTCACCACCGCGCCCAGATCCCCCGCCTGCAGCTTTGCAATTTCTTTCCTCTCCTTGCCGTTCATGACGAAGAGCTGCGCAAGCCTCTCGAACTTCCCGTTGGATTCGTTCACCATGTCGAGGCCCGGCATCACCGTCCCCGTGCAGACGCGGAAGAAGGAAAGTTCACCGACGTGCGATTCAGAGACCGTCTTGAATGCAAAGAGCGACGGCTGGCCGTTCGGATCCTGGGGAACGGTCACGACCTCCTTGGCATCGCCGTTTGTGACTCCGGGTTTTTTTCCGGTAACCTCCCCCGTTTCCGCAGGCGACGGGCAGAAGTCCATGATGAAATCGAGGAGACCCGTTACGCCGACGTTCTGGGTGGCCGAACAGCAGAGAAGCGGGAACACCTTTCGCTGCCGGATCCCCGTGCGAATTCCCTGCTTCACCTCATCGTCCGACAGGCCGCCCTGCTCCAGATATTTGTTCAGCAGGGTTTCGTCCGTCTCCGCGATCAACTCGAGCAGCTGCTGGCGGAATTCCGCTGCGCGCCCCTGCGCCTCGGCGGGGATCTCAAGCTCCGTGTACTTGCCGTTGCCGCCGGGGGCATATTTCATGAGTTTCATCCTGACGACATCCACGATGCTCTCGAAGCCGAGTCCCTGCTTCAGCGGGAACTGGACGGGAAGAACGTCGTGGCTCAGCGTCTCGCGGGCCTGATGGAGTGCCTTGTCGAAGTCGGCGTTCTCCTGATCAAGCTTGTTCACGACGAACACCGCCCCGGTGTCATACTCCTGCGTGTACTTCCAGGTGATCTCGGTCCCGACTTCCGCACCTTCCACCGCTTTCAACAAGACCAGGGCCGTGTCGGACACCCGGAGGGCGCCTTTGACTTCACCCGTGAAGTCGAGGTAGCCCGGCGTGTCAAGGATGTTGAACTTTTTGGATT
>DAIUKN010000422.1:0-3396 GCA_036848195.1 Bacteroidota bacterium | reverse complement strand
CGCGGTCGAGCCGTACTGCGTGCCACAGAGGGCCCCGCCACGGCAATAGCGCGGACTTCGCCGGCCGTCTGCGGTGCCGCGAAATATGAGAGGACTGCAAACGATCGATCACAATTTGGCCCCGGTATCATTGATGATTGCCCGCTGCCGGAGGATCACGACATTGCATTTTTTCTCACAAATCCCCATTTTCCCCTTCAATGGAAGATTCTCGAAACGCCGCCGACATTTCCCTCCTCCGCACGGATCCCAACGGACTGCTCCTCCGGCACCAGGAAACGATCCGTATTATTGTGAAGATCTACATCGAGAGCGGCATGTTCTCTCCCAACGATTTTGAGGATCTGGTGCAGCAGGTCAATGTCCGCCTGTTGGAGAAAATGCCGGTCATCCAGGCAAACTTCGACGGTTCATGCCTCTTCCGGACATACCTCTCTCAGGTCATCCGCAATGCCTGTTTGAATCTCCACGACAAGGAGACCAGGCAGCCGCAATTCTACCAGCTCGAGCGGGCGGGGGCGGCATCTCTTGAAGACCCTCATCGGAAGCTTCTTATCGAACATGATGTGCGGGTCCTGATGGCAATCCTCGATCAGTTCAATACTCAGCGGCCCAAACTTCTGCTCTGTCTGAAACTCTACTATAGGATTCCAATCGAGCAACAGGATATTCTCGACTGGTGGCCTCAATGCCCCCGGAAACATATCGAGTTTCTTCTGAATACCTTCGGAGTATTTTTCGGCGAAATATCAGAGGGTCAGCTCTATGAGCGGATACATCCGCTTTTCGCTGAAATGGAAAAGAAATCCGCCTCGGCCGATTCACTGCGAAGGTGGGTTGACGAGAGGATTAATCAGATTGTTCGCCTGCTGAACGGGAGTCCGCCGGATGCGACGTATGACCGGAAAACTCTGGGTATTCTGCTTGAATATGCGGTCTCTCCAAATTCGCTCGATAGTCTGTAAATACCCATTGAGACAACCACAATCATCATCGCCACGAAGAAGTGAGATTATGGTCAGCAAATTGAACTCTTTTCGAACTGACGGGCATCTTTCGGCCGAAGCTGCAGCCCTTTATGTTGATGCCTTGAAGCTGGGGCGCGTTGACCGGCTTCCGGGTGATCTCCGGATGCACGTCGAGGGATGCTTCCACTGCAAAACCGAGGTCACAGGGCTTTTCTCTCTTGTGGCAGATTCAGACTACTCACAAGAGGGACCGCATCCCACTCTGGATGCACCTCTGTCTGTTCGCCGTGCCGTGCCACTGGCTTGGTTCAAGGTGGCTGCGTCAATCGCTGCCATGGTGGGTCTCAGTGCGCTCGGCTACTGGTGGTTCAATCATGGGTTACAGACCGGTGTGGAGGGGGGGCTTGCTCAACATCCTGGGACCGTCGACACTGTCCAGATTCAGACCAGGAGGGAGGAGGGGCTAGTCACCCAGCAAAAACCTCTGGCAGCAGCTTTTGCAGAGTCTCCGGAGATGGAAGACCTGATGAAGAGTGCTGTTCGTTCAGAGGAGGTGGTAGTGCGTTCTCCGGCCAATGGGAGCACTGTCAGGCCGGGAATCCGATTCGAATGGACCTCTACAGCCCGACCACCGTTCCAACTGCTGATCCTGAACAATCGCGACAGCACTCTACGCTCGGTGCAACTCCAGGAGAATGCGTACGTCATGAAGGATCCCTTGCCGCGGGGGCTGTACTACTGGAAGTTGATTGGTGAGGGGGAATTACTGCACGTGGGGAAATTCAAGGTCAAGTAAGTACCAAGAACAGCGGCGTACTGTTTCAGAGATTCCCTGGCGAGGTGAATCGCCTTCCAGCGCGTCATGTCCCTGAGCTCGATCCCTGAACGGGCTCGGGCCCTTTCGAATTCCTCTCGGTCGTTACGTCCTCTGGTCGCGGCCCAAGATCAGATCGCCGGACTTCGTCGAGGCTTCGCCCGACTTCGTCGAGGCGTTGCCCGCCTTCAGGGTGCCAAACTTGGCGGGTCCCAAGGCCGGACTTCGCACCGCCGTGTGGCGTGAGGCTTCGGCTCATTAGGTACAACCTAGTGACGGGCCCTCCTCAGCGGATGAACGAAAAAAGTCATTGCGAGTCACCGACGCCGGCGGAGCCGGAGTTCATCGTTGAAAGAACCCGGCGTGCATCTCCGACCTGACCGACTTCATCGCCTTCAACAAGAGGCTCGAGGACTTAACATGGCCCTTACACCTTTGGCAAGGGTACATTAGTAGCGAGCACCGGGCTTCTCTCCGCTGTGAGTGAACTGGTCCAGCACCGCCAAATCCACCCCCGATTACGTAATTGACTTTCCGCTTCGACTGCCATAGTTTACTCCCCCAGGGGGTTTTGGTTTTTATCCGCCAAGGTCCACCCGGATCCCCCTTTCGTGTGCATATACAGTAGCAAAACTTTCCAGGGAAGAAGCGGGGGGGTATGGTGGAATCACCGAGCAACCGGCCGGGGCTGTTTGAGACGGTGCGGCGCGAGATGCGTTTGCGCCTTATGCACCCGAAGTCTGAATAGACGAACTACTTCACTTTTTATACCGTGATGGAACAAGAAACGAAAGAGAGTTTCGTGCTTGCATTAGTTATGCGCAATGGCCGCCCCATACCCAGGGCGGAGCGACTACACCGGAAATTGAGCATGCAAATATCGGTCTGATTAGACACAGCAGGAGACGGCCACTGTGAATTCACTGTTGACTTACCTTCTGGGATCATTCACTGCAACGATCGTCGGTTTGATGTTTTACATGACAATAGAGAATCTCCATCCATCGGCCGACCGAGAGAACAGGAGAAAGCAAGTTGCGACGAGTGCGCTACTTTCCGTACTATTCACTCCCCTTGGTGCGTGGTTAGTCTCAGCGGTAATCAGAATGCGAAAATTGCCGCCGCTTTCCTAAGCACATGTCATCCGAAAAGGGGGTGTCCACTGCGCATAACAAACGCAACCACGACGCTCATTCGTCTGCAAAGGCGAAGTTGAAGCAGGGATTTGGCATGATGAAAAGAATTCGCTCAAGGCCGCACATTCATGCCAAAAAAGAAGCAGCATAGAGTGCGGCCTTGCGCGGTTGCTGAACGTTAGGCGCAAGCGAAGTGTCATTTGAAAATGCGTTTTGTGGTACCGCAGTTCACAAGATTGTGACACTCATTCTAGCGCTTAAGGAGGCTTCCTCCAGCCACAAGCATGGATACAGTCTACCAAAAATGGTTCAGGTTCGTAATTCTCCTCGCAGGTGCGTATTTGGTGATCGGCTTTGGATTCGCCGAGATCGGCAACAACGCTTCAACGAGTCAAATGCAGCGCTTTTGGCGGATAGCGGCCTGGGTAGTCAGTTTCGTTGCATTCTTATCTCACATTTGGTACGAGCACTACAGATT
>DAIUKN010000421.1:0-3399 GCA_036848195.1 Bacteroidota bacterium | reverse complement strand
GCCCCGTCCCTCCCGAAGTACCATGCGTACCCCGGTCTGCCGCTGATTTTCTGAGCCCCATCCCAACCGCGATTCACGGTGGAAAAGCCCGCCAGAAGGCCGGTACCGAGGCCGGGTGTGCGGGTAACGAACCGGTCTGCACCCACCAGAGCCCAGGACCAAAGCCGGTTGAATTCCTCATCAGGTGAAACGATCGAGAGGCTGTGCGCAAGGAGTGACGTGTAATGCCGGACCATTGCCTGATGGGCTTTGTCGGGACTTGCCAGCAACGCCCGATAATCGCCGAGCGCTGTTTGCGTGCCCTCATTGGTCCCGACGAAACTGAAATTCAGGACGTTCTGAGAGTGCGGTCCGAGTTCGAACTCGGCCCCGTATGCCACCTGGTTCAGATCGGTCGGGAGCCCGCTCAACTCCTTTTTCCCCCATTCAACTCTTGCGAAATGACCGGCGAGCATGACGCGCGGGCGAAGGTCCGCCCCAAAAAGACAGGAGAAGGTCCCACTGCTGTCCCGGACATGGAGCGCGTTCAGGCCTCGATCAATGCCGTAGTACAGATTGCCGAGCGCGTTTGCATCATACGGCCACATCCAACGGAGGTCGGCCCTGAATCGAACCATGAGGCGCAGGGGCACCGTGGCTCGATAATGAACCAGCCCTCCAGCCCGATCGATAGAGGCGAAGACGGTCTCTTTCAGCGTCCCCCGGGGGAGCGCGTACGTGCGGGCGAAGGATTCGGGCCTGATCTCAACGCTGACCGGGAGGTTCTGCAGCCAGGAGACAGAATCTCCGGATACGATTCCCACCTGATAATCCCGCAGTACCCGAATGGGATGAATCCACACCTCATCGATCCCCCCATTCTCACGTCCCATGATCAATGTGCGCCTGCCGGCGACGTCAAAGAAGTCGTTGCGCGGATTCCCGCGCTTGAGAATCAAACCGCTTGCGGTCAGCTTGGAAAGTGTCCGCCCGCCGGATTGATGGAGTGGTGGTGAGTCCACGGAGAAGGGCCGCGGTATCCCGTCGCTGGGTTTCCATACCGTTGCAGGTCCGGAGGTGTTTGAGCCGGCAAGGTATCTTAGCGCATTATCGACGAAACGCTCCATGTTGCGGCGCAGCGTGTTCGCCCTGGCGAAATAGATCTCGCCCCCTATCGAGAGCGTCCGTGCAGTATTTCGACGACATTCGACAACCGTTTTCCTGTCGGGATGCATAAACACATACGATTTTTCTACGGCGAGGACGGCGCTTTCTGTGGGCCACACCTGGCCGTAATACCCGATGATCGGCAGAACCTGGTCGACGCGTGCGTCCCAGACATAGTCTCCTCCGAACAACCCCGCGAAAAGCGGGTGGCCACGGAAACTCTGGAATCCCTTCTTGTCCCACAGCCAATCATTCTGGAGTGTGTCAAATCGGATTGAGGGACGTGTCGATTCGAGCCCGAGGTCGTTCGGAAGGAATGCGGCATAGTCGGTGCAGAGCGTCGTCCCGCCCGCACCCGCATAACGCGTCAGGGCATGGTGTTGACTCTCACGAACGAGGCATTGCCGGTAGCCCGTGGAATCGGGAATGTGGATCCAGAGCAGATCACATCGGGGAACCGAAGCCTCTGCCGCTTCGAGATGCGCAATGACAACAGTAAACGATCCGTGACGTTGGAGCCAGTGTATGGCCGCACTGTCTTCGGCAGATAACTGCGTCGAGAACGTCGCATACCCGACAGTGATCCGTGGAACGCCTGAGAATGCCGCGGCGGAAGCGAGGAACAGAAGATGAACCGCCAGCCGTGTCCTCATTATTTCACCAGAGTCATCTTTCGGACCGCTGACCCAATCGGAGTGAAGAGCCGATAGATGTACATCCCTGAGGCAAAATCGTGCCCGTCAAATTGTGTCCGATGCATTCCCGCGTCAAGAATTCCGTCGACGAGGGTTTCCACCTGCTGTCCCAGAACGTTGTACACCTGAAGAGTCACCGGGGTTCGGTTACCAAGCAGAAAACCGATTGATGTTGTGGGATTAAACGGATTTGGGAAGTTTTGGTCCAGGAGGAATCCGTCCGGTGGCACTGTTCTCACCGGCTCGGTGGAGACTCCTGTCATCGCCTTCGCCAGAGCCACTGCAGCTTCATAGTCGGTCGCATAGTACCACCAGTTGTTCAGGACCCCACCGCTCACGCCTTTATATCGCGGGAGGTGGCCATACCACCATCGCAGGTAACCCAGATGGTCCAATCCTTCTGCGAGCGGCTCCCCCGGGGTGTAGTACCATGTCGTGACGTTTACCTGGCTGCTCTGGTCAAACAAATACGGGTACCGGTACCAGTTTTCCGCAAACGACGTGACGAACCTGGTGTTTCCATAGTCATAGTCGCGCGCTCCGTTCGGCGGAAAATGGACGTTGCCGACATGAGCAAGACCGGGCATATCCCTGTCAATGCGCGTAAAGAGATCCCACGGTGTAGGGGTGGTTGATTTTGGATTCCAGGGTTTACCCTGCGCTTCAAGGTACGCCTGCACCATAGCGCTCTCCACACGATGACCGAAACTGTGGAACGCCTGATCGACCCCGCGTTCGTAGTTCAAACCCATGACGGAGAGCAGTTTCGTCAGCGCGGTGCCGTCCCGAATCGGCGGGGAGTTCCACCAGAAGGCATTCGGACCCAGGAGCTGGGACTCGTACATGGCGAGGTAGGGAGCGGCGAACACCCACACTTCGTCGATTTGTCCGGCATTCCGCTTCTCGTCAAATTTGTAGAACTTCACGAAGTCGCGGTAGTCAAAAGCCAATTGCCCGGAATCGGATGCCGCCTTCAGGGTCGTCCAGCCGGGCTCCTTCAGCAGGGAAACGTATTGAGAGATCGAGAGATATGCCCCTTTGTACCTCGTGAAGAGCTGATATGCATCGACTGTTTCAACGATCTGAAAATTCACAACGCTGTCCGTGCATTCGCGGAAATGTCTCACGAGCGCGGGTACCAGGAGGCGTGGATCGCGCCAGCCGAACTCCTCATGGATCCGGTTGGTCGTCGGGAGTATGGGATCTTGGTACACGACGGCAACCTTGATGGTCATGGGAGCAACGCGCTCGCCCCGGAAATCCTGGGTTACGGTGACCGGCGCCGAGCCGGTAATGGTCCTCGCGTCCGTGCTCACCGTGACCGTCGTTGCACCGACTGCATATCCCGTCAGCTTCCCATCATAGTCCACACGCGCGATGGACGGATCAAGAGTCCCCCAGTCCAGCGGCTCCGTGAGGAAGTTGGGATGGACTCTGCCCTGATCGTCCATGATGTTGACCGAAAGCTGGAGGCTGCCTCCGACGATCACGCGGAGCGGCGAAGGGATGACCTGGAATTTCGTGAAGGTAACGGTCTGTTGGAGAGTCCACTCGCCAA
>DAIUKN010000420.1:0-3407 GCA_036848195.1 Bacteroidota bacterium | reverse complement strand
CACAAAGAACCTGTTGAACAATGCAGTTCCAGGGCATACCGTAAATGCCGAGAAGCACCGCAACGAAGACCAGCATAGCACGGCTCTTGCTCATATTGTAGGTTCTGAACCAAAGAGAGATTCTGAAAGTCAGAACCCTTCCGGATGCAGGGAAATGGCATGTGCTGTTGCAGAACACGGCCTGTGTCATGCTTTGACTATGGCATCGGAGCGGGCTATATTGCAGTAGGTTCATTTCCTGGCCGGAGTTCTTTTGTAAGGGAAGGTTCCGGCCTCTCTCCATCACAAGATGGCGCACGCGGTTGTCCCTTCGCCGCTCTGGACCCGGTTCCTCCGCTCTAAGGCCCACCCCGACGATGCGCTTGCTCGGTTCCTGCTGATTGTCGATTCTCTTTTCAGATTTCCAGGTTCCCCGACTGGTTCGAACCTCACGGAGGTAGCCATGAAGGCTGTTCGTCTCTTTGTCAAGTCCCGATTCCTCAGTCGGTCCATGATCACGAGTGTCCTTGCGGGGCTTTGCGCTTCGGCTGTCGCCCAGGTCACTATCACTGCGAATGACGTAAGGGCACAACTGGCGGTCGGGAACACCATCACCAACAACACCGACACTCTTGCCACAACCATCAATATCGGCTCGCCTGGTGCCTCGTTCTGGGATTTCAGCGGACTCCAGGCGCACAGCACGATGGTATTGAAAAGCGTCGCGAAACCCACTCCTTTCGACGCCACATTTCCAGACGCAACTCACGCTCTGAAGACATCGCTGGCTGGCAGCATTCCGGGCGCCCCCGGCCCTGTCAAAGGAGATATGTATCTGTATGTCACTGCCGGCGTAAACCTGCTGAATCCCGGTAATATGGGGAGTGGGACCGTAACGATAACTCTGTTCGGAGTTCCTACAGACCTTCCGGGGGAGCTCAAAATCGTGAATGCTCCTCCCGATACAACCTATGGCCTTCCCTCAACGCTCGGGAAAACCTGGGGTTCCACATATACCAGCACGACGGCCATAACCGTGAACGGGATAGCCTTTGGAGGATCTACCGCCAACCATGCCATCAGGTACGTTGTGGACGGCTACGGCCCCATGAAGGTGCCGGGCGGAGCGACTTTTGATGCACTCCGAATCCGGAAAGAAGAACGAGGCGGGAATAGATCCACCGGCTACATCTTTCTCTCGAAGAGCGGAGCATCGGTTCAACTGACAGCCGCCGACACAGCCCAGCCAACGAGCGGCACGATTCAGGTATCACGCAAGTCCATCTCCTGGAGTCCCCCATTTACCACCATTCTACCGCAGGCGCTGACTCCTCCGGATTCAGCAACAGGCGTACCGCTTCCTGTCCTTTTCCAGTGGTCTCCATGCACCGGCGCACTTTCATATCGATTGCAGATCTCGACCGACAACTTCTCGACGGTGGTGTTTGACGATCCAACACTCACAGGTACATCGAAAGAGATAGCCCTTTCTCCGGGAATGAGGTACAACTGGCGCATGAGTGTAAATACTGCAGGCGGGACAAGCACTTGGGGACAGGTTTGGACATTTGTGACCGTGGCCGCACCAGAGGCACCGCTTGCCTTGGCCCCCGCGGATTCGGCCACAGACCTCCCCCAGCCTGTAGTCTTCCGGTGGTCGCCATCGACGCGTGCGGAGTGGTACCGTTTGCAGGTCTCCGCAGATCACTTCACAACCTTTGCGTTTGATGACTCGACAATAACCAGCACGTTGAAGGCGGTAAACCTCGCTCCGGGAACAACGTACAGCTGGCGACTGAACGCGAGAAGTCAATTCGCAACAAGCCCCTGGGGACACGTTGGGATTTTCACTACCGGAAATATTCCAGGTGCCATTGCCCTCACCTTTCCGGGACAAGGAGACGTTGTGCAGGCTGATTCACTCCGACTCCGTTGGTTGCGAGGTGATGCGCAGACGGGCCGGTACTGGTTCGAAATGTCAAGCGATTCTCTGTTTTCGTCGAAACGGCTTGATTCCTCGCTAACCGACACATTGTACTTTGTGCGAAATCTAGTTAAGGGGGCGACGTATTGGTGGCGGGTTCGAGCGAATAATACATGGGGTTGGGGACCCTTCAGCGGGATTCGTAGATTCTCAATAGGAGTTGACCGGCCAGGAGTGGTAATCCTCAACTATCCCCCCAGCGGCGTGACGCTGAGCGGTGACTCAATCCGCGCCATTTGGAACCAAACCATACCAGCAAGTAACCGATACTGGTTTGAGATGGCACCTGATTCAACCTTTGCTCACAGCTTCCTGGATTCAATGGTCGCCGACTCAACCTATGTGGTGCGCGTATTGCAGAAGGGGAGTACGTACTGGTGGCATGTGAAAGCCTTTAATGATGCCGGGTGGGGAACCTTCAGTGATGTCTGGAAATTCTCAATCAGCGTAACGGCGATTGCGGATAAGAATGCCATACCATTGAGCTACGGGTTGGATCAGAACTACCCAAACCCATTTAATCCGACAACAATAATCAAATACCAAATTCCAAATTCCAATTATGTCACGTTGGAGATCTACGATCTGCTTGGCCGGCAAGTCCGCGTCTTGGTGGATGGCAGAATTGAGGCGGGGGTTTACGAGGTGAAGTTCGATGGGTCGGGACTGGCGGGTGGTGTGTATCTCTACCGACTTCAAGCCCGCGGTTCGGACTCTCCGTCTGCCTCTGTTGACGCCCTAGAGTGGGCAGGCGCCTCACGCCGTGACTTCAAGAGCGGACCGGGGGTTTTCGTCCAGACACGCAAGCTCATCCTCCTCAAGTAGAAGTCATCGCAGCACGACTCCGTCCGGAGAATCGGACGTCGTTGTGTTTTGAAATGCACGGACTAAAGCCTGCGGTACATAGCGCTGCTGTCAAAACCCTTTTCATAAGACAGATGCCCTGTTTCAAGAAACCGGGATATCAAGGTTACTGTCGATACGAACAATAAGAGTATCCAGTTCGAACGATTCGGGAGTTTGAACTTTCAGACATTTTTAGCATATTTGACGCCCGGGCATTTTCAAGAATCTGGCGCGGGCAACGAACCTCCGTTCTTGAGATGAGACTGGTACTGTCCGCAGTCAGAATGCAATGTCGCACTTCAGACAATCCACTGACAATCTACGCTCCAACCTCCTTGCCGTACTCTCCGGGAATCCCTCTCCGGAGCAGGTGAGCGGACTGATACGCACCTCCCATGCCCTGGCCTTGATGCTCCTCCGGATGAAACGAAGCTCAGGTTTCGCGCTCGTTTCGCAGGGCATCAGTGAGTCGGACCTTGCCTACGATTGCATCGCGGACCTTTTCCGGAGAGACGAGGAGGGTGCGTTCGTAGGACTCAGAGCCTACTTTGGCAGCCTGGATCTCGCGGGGGCAGACGACGTTGACCTTCTTGTCTAT
>DAIUKN010000419.1:0-3455 GCA_036848195.1 Bacteroidota bacterium | reverse complement strand
TCGCAAGACTCATTCCGATAACGGTCCACGGACTTCGGGAACGCTTCGCTGAGGTCTATCCCTCTCTCTTTCATCACGGCTAGCACCCGGGGGTGGACTCTCGATGCAGGGGCGGTCCCCGCCGAGTAGACCTCGAACTGGTCGCTGAACGCCTTGAGGAAGCCTTCCGCCATCTGACTTCTGCAGGAATTGCCGGTGCAGAGAACCAGGATCTTGATCATAGATCGAGGACCATGCTGGTTGCCGTCGATGGACAGGCGCCCCGGAATTCCACCGATAAAGTAACGGGGCCTGCGATTGTCGACACATCGACGCGCCGGAACCCTCTGGCGTGGAAATAGGATTCGGCCGTCGTTGTGAAGAGAAGGAGCCGGGGGATACCGAGCAAACGCGCCCTGCTCAGGACTGCCTCGTACAATGCAGATCCCACGCCGAGTCCCCGGTGTTCGGGGGCAACAACGGCGGAGCGGAGGAGGGATGTGCCATCGTATCGTTCCAACCCCATTGCTCCGATGACGTGGCTATGCAGTTCTGCAACAAAGAAGGTCGCAAGGTGGTTTTCGATCCCCTCCGTCGGAAGGGAAGCAGACTCCAGCCAGCTCCTGATGGAGGGCAAGTCCGATTCTTGTGCGGCCCTGATCTGGACTGAAGGGTCCATCTGAAATCCTCAGCAGCAGGCGGAACTTCCGCCGCAGCAGGGGGCTTCGGCAGGTTTCTCGGCGTAGACCGTGATGCTTTTGATTCCTGTCCCGGCCATTTTCATCTGGTCAAGTTCCGCGGGGGAGAGGTACTGTAAAAGTATCGCATCAGGGAGAACGATCGGCTTCTCCGTCTTAACGGAAACATTCGTGAACCCCGATTCGCGGATGATGGCCAGATATTCCTCTTTCGCCAGGGCTCCGGCGACGCAGCCGGCGTACATCTCCGCATCGCTGATAAGGGAATCTGGAAGCTTTCCCTGGATGACAACGTCTGAGATGGCGAAATGGCCGCCCGGCTTCAGCACGCGATAGATTTCGCTGAAGGCCATTTTCTTGTCGGGCACGAGATTGAGCACGCAGTTGCTCACGACCACGTTGGCGCGGTTGTCCGTGACCGGCATCTTCTCGATATCCCCGAGCCGGAATTCCACGTTCACGTAGCCGAGCTTCTCGTTGTTGCGCCGAGCTTTTTCAATCATGGCTTCGGTCATGTCCACGCCAATCACTTTACCCGTGGGGCCTGCGAAAGAGCGAGCGACGAAGACATCGTTCCCGGCCCCGGATCCCAGATCGATGACGGTATCTCCTTCTTTGATTCCTGCGAACTGGGTGGGAATGCCGCAGCCGAGTCCCAGGTCGGCGTCAGGGTTGTAGCCCTTCATTTGGGAATAGTCTTCGTTGAACACGGCATTTTCGACCGAACAGCCGCAGGTGGAACCGCAGCAGGAAGTCTCGTTCTGATTTTTCGACTGGTGAGCAATGTCTGCGTATTTCTCTTTCACGATGGATTTGAGATCGTCGGGCTTGTTCATCGTTCCTCTCCGTTTTCAGCAACAGTCATTGTTTATGGTTTTTGGCTCAACTGACTGAAGGAAATCGCTCATCAGTTGCGCGAGATGCTTGAAGGCGTCGTCGTTGATGCAGTAGCAGGATTTCGGTCCGTCGATCTCTCCCTGAATGAGGCCTGCCTCTTTGAGTGCTTTCAGGTGTTGGGAGACCGTGGACTGGGCGAGGGGGATTGCATCCGCGATCTGTCCGCAGACGCACGAATTCTCCCGTGCGAGGCGTTTGAGGATCGCCAGGCGGGCAGGGTGGGCGAGAGCTTTGGCGAAATCTGCCAAGGATCGCTCTTTTGGGTCGAATTGGTCCTCTTTGCTGTATGCCATAGTCGTCTATCGTATATCGTAAATATACGATTAGAAAGAGAAGAAGTCAAGCCCAAAGAGCCCTGCTTGTCTCTTTTTTTGGGAGTCGTTGCAGAGGGCATGCATGAGGAAGAACCCCCCTCGGTGAATACGGTTCGTTGTTCCCATTCTACGTCTTCCGTTCGTATATTGTCGTGCCGTTCCTTCTTGATAAGCCCGCTCACCACGACAGAGGAGACTTCGATGTGCTTTCGTCTCTCACCCTTCTGGATGCCAATAACGGCAGCCGTGTTCCCGCTCTTCTGGTCGGCATCCGCACCAGGCCAGACGAGAATTGTTCTTAGCGCCGATCTTGGACGAGACACGATCAGCCGGCATATCTATGGGCATTTCTCCGAGCATCTGGGCAAATGCATCTACGGGGGGTACTATGTCGGAGAGGGGAACACGAGAATCCCCAACACGCGGGGGATCCGCAATGACGTCGTGGAGGCTCTCAGGAAATTGAAGATCCCTAATCTCCGGTGGCCCGGTGGGTGCTTCGCAGACACCTACCACTGGAGGGACGGAATTGGACCGAAGGCGAAACGACCAAGCATCGTGAACACCTGGTGGGGCGGCGTTACGGAGGACAACAGCTTCGGAACCCACGAATTCCTTGACCTGTGTGAGCAGCTCGGGGCGGAGCCCTACATCACCGGGAATGTCGGAAGCGGAACGGTACAGGACTTTGCGCAGTGGGTTCAGTACGTGAACTTCGAAGGGGTCAGCCCCATGTCAGCCCTTCGGAAGGAGAATGGCCGCACCAAACCCTGGAAGGTCCAGTTCTGGGGTGTCGGAAACGAGGCCTGGGGTTGCGGAGGGAACATGACGGCGGAATACTACGCGAATGTCTATCGCACGTTTGCCACATTCATTCCGGCCTCCTGGGGAAGCGGCTCGCTCTGGAGGATCGCTTCAGGGGCGAACGGCGCCGACTACCACTGGACGGAGGTGCTGATGCGCGACATTCCGCATGGGCTGCTGGAGGGTATCGCGTTGCACCATTACTCCGTCGACTGGAATCACAGGAGCTCCGCAACACAGTTCACCGAGGCGGAGTATTTCGACACGATGCAGCGAGCCCTTCAAATGGATGAGCTGGTTCAAAAACATGCCACCATCATGGACAGGTACGATCCTCAAAAGAAGGTTGCTCTTGTCGTTGACGAGTGGGGAGGCTGGTACGACGTTGAACCGGGAACCAATCCGGGCTTTCTGTATCAGCAAAACAGTATGCGGGACGCGATGATCGCAGGTCTCACACTGAACACCTTTAACAACCATGCAGGCCGTGTGAGGATGGCGAACCTCGCGCAGACAGTGAACGTGCTACAAGCGGTGGTGTTGACCAACGAAGAGCGGATGCTCGTGACCCCAACATACCACGTCATGGAGATGTACACGGGCCACCACGATGCCCTCCTGTTGCCGGTTGACGTCCATGCCGCCACGTACACGTCAGGCGGCAAATCCCTTCCCGCGGTGTCGGCCTCGGCTTCACGTGACAGAAGCGGCGTGACCCATCTCTCACTGGTGAACATCGACATCGGGCGTACACAGGATGTCG
>DAIUKN010000418.1:0-3465 GCA_036848195.1 Bacteroidota bacterium | reverse complement strand
CGCAGGGTGAGGACAACCGTCTGCTGGACGTTATCCAGGACGAGCGACAGCCGGCGCCTGCTTCCGAGCTGATGAAGGAGTCGCTGAGCCGCGAGGTGGAACGGGCGCTTTCGACGCTGAGCGAACGCGAGGCGGAAGTGATCCGGCTCTATTTTGGTCTCGGCCGGGAACACTCGTTGACGCTGGAAGAAATCGGCGAGAAATTCAAGCTGACAAGGGAGCGCGTCCGTCAGATCAAGGAAAAGGCCATCCGGCGCCTGCGTCACGCGTCGCGCAGCAAACAACTCCGGGCCTACCTCGGTTAGGGGGGCGGCATGAGGTCTGGGTTCATACCGTGAGATCATCAGTCATGGCGGCCGTCGCGTGCGCGACGGCTGCTTTGCTGTTTCTCGGCGGTTGCGGTGCATCCTCGCCGAGGTACCGCTCGCCCTCCCGGCAGGCCAAGCCCAGCTCTCCGGAACCGGATGATGAAATTCGATTTGCGGCGAAGATCCGGGAAGAAGAGACCCGCGGTGACGACCGGAAAGTAAACCTCGACTCCGTCAAGAAGAACATCGCGGCTTCTTCCCGGAGACCGGAGCGCGTGGAAAAGACCCCCGCCGGGCTGAACCGGGACAAAGTGCTCATCGGCGTTGTATCGTACCTCGGTGTTCCCTACTCCTATGGCGGGTCGACGAAGAATGGGATGGACTGCTCGGCCTTCACGGCGCAAGTCTATCGGGAGGGGGCGGGCCTCGACCTTCCCCGTTCGACAGCCGAGCAGTTCAGAGTCGGTAAAGTCGTCGAGCGCGATAACCTGCAGTTCGGTGATCTGGTGTTTTTCAATACCACGGGGAGGAAGCCCTCGCATGTCGGCGTCTATATTGAGGATGACCTCTTTGCCCACGCGAGCGTTTCTTACGGAGTGACGATTTCATCGCTCCAGAGCTCGTATTACCGCGATCGGTATGTCGGTGCGCGCCGGGTCGCAGAGGAATAGACGGTTGCAGATCAACGGCACGGCCGTTATATTACTGGATGAATTTCATAGGGGGTTTGGTTGGCGATCCTGCCCATTTACATTTATGACCAGCCGGTCCTGAGGAAAAAAGCGAAGCCGGTCCGTACGGTCGATGACGAAGTCATCCGTCTCGCTGCGGATATGATGGAGACGATGCACGTTGCCAGCGGAATAGGCCTCGCGGCAAACCAGGTGGGATCGCTTCAGCGGGTCATCGTGGTGGATGTCTCGGGGATGGACGAGACAAGGGAGCTGAAGCCGCTTGTGATGCTGAATCCCGAGATTGTTCACGAAGAGGGATCTCTGGTGATGGAAGAAGGATGCCTCAGCATTCCCGATATCCGCGACGAAGTGGAACGGGCGGAGACCATCCGCGTCCGCTACCGGGACCTGCAGCTGCAGGAGAATGAGCTGGAAGCCGACGGGCTCCTCGGTCGTGTCATTCTTCATGAGGTCGATCACCTGAACGGCATTCTTTTCATCGACCGCCTTGGCGCGGTCAAGAGGAAATTGCTCCGCGGGCGGCTCAACAGAATGCGCAAAGGAGAAGTAGAGGTGAATTATCCGGTGGTCATGGAGACGGAGGCCCACGCGGTGCATCCGGCGCTTGCCGGACATCCCCATGTTTCGAAACACACTCCATGACTGTCTGACCCGTGGGGGTCTCTGACGTCTGTCTCGTGATGACGTACCATCACCCACTTCTTTCACAGGCCAAACCACGCGTATCGTTTTTATGGGGACTCCGGACTTCGCGGTTCCGAGTCTCGAAATTCTGCTCCGTCATTCCTACTCCGTTGCCGCCGTCGTGACGGCCCCTGACAAGCCGCGTGGCCGCGGGCAGGAGCTTTCGCCGACACCCGTTAAGGACGCTGCTCTCCGTCACGGACTCAACGTTTATCAGCCGGCCACTCTCAAGGATCCCGTCTTCGTCGAGGAGATCGCAGCACTCCAGCCCGACCTGATCGTTGTCGTTGCTTTCAGAATCCTCCCCCGCGAAGTCTTCACTATTCCCCGCCTTGGATCGTTCAACCTTCACGCTTCTTTGCTGCCAAAGTATCGCGGTGCCGCCCCAATCAACTGGGCAATCATGAACGGGGATACGATGACCGGGGTGACATCGTTCTTCCTGGAGGAGAAGGTCGATACGGGAGGAATGATTCTCCAGGTCGGGGTTCCCATCACTCCTGAGGACGATGCCGGAGGCGTCCACGACAGGCTCGCGGTTGTCGGCGCTGAGGTTGTCCTGGACACCGTGCGTCTGATCGAGCAAGGGAAGGCGGTGTCACAGCCGCAAGACAATGTGCTGGCCACCCCGGCACCGAAAATTTTCAAGGAGGAGTGCCGGATCAAATGGAATCTCCCGGCGGATAGGATCCGGAACACCATCAGAGGCCTTTCGCCATACCCGACGGCCTACACGGTGCTCGGGGGAAAAGTGGTGAAGATCTTCCGCTCCCATCTCACTCGCACAAGAACAGCCGGATCACCTGGTGAATTGACCGTGCGGCCGGATGCTCTCTCGGTGAGTACCGGGGATTTTCTGCTGGCGATTGATGAACTGCAGATCGAAGGCCGGAAGCGAATGGGTGTGGAGGAGTTCCTGCGGGGAAACAGAATCCAGGCCGGCGAAAAGTTCGAGTAGGACCTCTCCTTTATTCTTCTTCTCTCACTTCCTTCTGCACCAGTTGCCCAATCACCTTCTCCCATTTCTCCCAGAGCGGGTGCCGTACTCCTGCCGTAACCTCCTTCCATGAGCCGTCTGCGTTCTTGTAGCGCAGGAATGGTGTCAGCTGAACGTCGTAGAGCATTCCTCTCCGGTCCAGTCGGAGGGTGATTCTCGACTGCATGCCTCCGGAAGGGACAGTTCGATCCGCCTCGGCTTTCTCTTTCGCCGTTACGTCCCGCCATTGGGTTTCGAGTGTGAACTTCGAGGGATCGACAGACTCAACGAGATAGCCGTCTGTCGAGGCCGCTAGCGACAGCTTCCGGTATGCCTCATCGATGGACGGAGCCTGAGCCCGGACTTTGATTCCCTGGAACGAAGAAGAGCAGCTGCCGATGAGCGCAGCCAGACAAAGGAGGAGTAAGGGTTTCATGGCGATCCCGTTGTTGGATGGGAAAAACTATCGAAGAGAGGGGCGAAATGCAAGCCCCGGTTGGTGTGAGGATTTTCGTTAACAATTCCATAACATTGGGGTAATACCCGCATAATGGGCCGATTGTATATTTGCGACGCGTAACCTGGGTGACGTTTGCGTAGTAAGCTCACTGATCGGATCTGCAAACAACGGTTTCTTCAACCAACAAGGGACGTCGAATGAAGAGGATTCTGGTACTTATTGTCGTTGTGGGAGTTGTTCTGTCCGCCCGTATGGTCGGGCAGGAAAAACCTGTGACAAAGGAAGAGCTGGAAGAGGTCAAAGGAGCGCTGAAAAGTCAGGAAGAATCGGCGGCCGAATATC
>DAIUKN010000417.1:0-3466 GCA_036848195.1 Bacteroidota bacterium | reverse complement strand
CAGTTCAATCGACCGGGCGGTACTTTTTGTGTGCACCTCCGTCAATCCGTCGTTGTTGCTGTCCCAGCCAAGCATGTCCAGGTTGATGACGCCCAGGATTGAATCCTTTCTGCTGAAGGCCTGTTGCGCAAAGAACCGGCTGCCTACCAGGCCCAACTCCTCCTCGTCCCACAAAGCGTAGACCACGGTGTAGCTCGTCGTGTACCGTGAGAGGATTCGCGCGGTCTCCAGGACGGCCGCTGTGCCACTCGCATTATCGTCGGCGCCGGGCGCAGGGCCGGTCGAGGGGTTGTCATCGTAGTGCGCGCAGACAATGTAGGCGACCTCGGGAAAGTCCGTGCCGGCCTGCACCGCATAGACGTTGGTGCCGGACGGGCTGTACGGCTGAACGTATACCGACAGGCCGTAGCCCGAAAGCTTCTGTGCCAGGTACCGCGCCGCGGCTTGATGGCCTTTGGTCCCTACGTGTCTGGAGGCAAGAGTGTCCTGCAGGCCATTGATGATCGTACCGGTTTCTCCGGAAAGCTCCCGCACAGAAAAGGTCAGGGAGTCAAGGTTCGCTTGATTGATGATCGCCGAGATCGTCGGATCTCCCTGCTGGGCCCTTCCGTTCCCGAGCGGCACGGAGAGCAGGATCAGGCCAAAGATCATTCTCATAGCCGTGACTTTCATCGTATCCTTCCTTCAATCTTCTGGCCGGGATGAGGTCCCGAAAGGAACTTCTCGGCATCGATGACTTCGCGAAACGGGAGAAGCACAAGGTCCGCACCCGACCGTTGCGCTGATAACGGCCGCGTGGGGAGGGGTCCCGATTTGCGGGATCTGATCACGAGGAACGGATGGAACCCCGCGTCTTCCAGTGAACGGGATTTCATCTCCGCGGCGGTGGCGTCCGATGAGGAAAAGATCTGTACCATGCCTTCAAAGATTTCATACTCCGCATGGTGGTCGCAGAGATAGAATTGCCCTACCCATGGGGCACAATCGGAGCAATAGGGATGCCGGCAAATGACGCAGACTCCGTCGGCTTCCTCGCCGGCGTGATTGCAGCAGGAGAGCGTGTCGTTGAAGAGGCCTCCGCAATTCGGGCAGAATGCGGCCTGATTCTCAACTTCTCCTCCACAGCCGCTGCATGTTGTTCCTGCTTGCTGATTCTCAGTCATGGTCTTTTGCCGACGGGGGGGTGATCGTACGATGTTGATCCATTCTTTGCCCAAATCGTCCCTATCTGGTCCGGGTGTCACGCCACACCAGAACCTCGTCCGTGCGCAGCGCGAAGAAATCGGTGCACCCTCCGTCACCGCCCCCGGTCAGGCCGCCGTCCGGAGCGCAGATCTTCTTTCCGAGCGAATCATACAATGCGCTGAACTGGTCGCAGCATTGGGGTGGAACATAATAGACAGTCTCCCCCTTGTACCGGTACCGGTAGATTGACTGAGGCGGGTTACCGACCGGCTCCGACTCGAACTGACGGATACGTGCGCCCACCCAATCAGGATTCGAGTGATTCGGTGGTGAGGATTGAGAGCAGGCTTGCATGAGCAACGCTCCAAGAAATGAGAAGCAGAAGATGATCGTACGAATCATCGGATAGCCACGATTTTTCGGATGACGTCAATCGGAAGAAAGTTCCCGGCTGCTGGATGGACTGTCTTGGTCCTTGCGTCTGCCAGCGGTTTCCGGCTCTACCGCACTGCTGTCAGGTATCTGCCGGTTATCGGCAAACGGGTCTGGATGGCGAGCGGAAAACTATTGCCAGCTCGCCAACGAAAAAAAGGACCTCTCGTCCCTGTCCCGTGCGAAGCGAACAGAAAAAAGAGGTCCTCTCAAAGACCGACGTTTTCTTGATGAAAAGTAACCAGAAGCGATCTGAGAGTCAATCCATCCCTGTCGACCTCCTCAGAACCCGTCCATGGATACCCTTGAGGGAGCCAAAGTAGGCGAGATGAATATGCCGGGATGGAACGGATTTGGTCTGCTGGAACGGCGATTTGGTCGCACAGGCGTCGGCTGTTCGGGGAGGTGGGCCAGAAGGGGAACGAACGCTTTTGGGGAACTCCTTCTCAATGGTGGTCAAAAACGGGAGTTCAAGCAGGAGTAGGTCGATTCGAAGAGGAGACTCCGGATGACCGATTCTTGCCATGCCGGGCGGGCGGGGATCATCGGCCGTCTACCTACTTTACGAGCATCATCTTCTTTGTTAAGGCCGTGCTTCTCCCCGAAATGCCCCTGGCTTCCAGCCTGTAGAAATAGACGCCGCTTGACGCGGCTCCCCCCTCGTTGTTGCTCCCGTCCCACGTGGGAAGGTAACGTCCCTGGGGCTCTGTTCCGTTCACGAGTGTTTTCACCTCGCGCCCCAGAACGTCGTAGATGCGAAGCGTAACGGTTGACGCTTCCCCAAGATTGTACGCGATGACCGTTTTCGGGTTGAAGGGATTCGGGAAGTTCTGTTCAAGTCGATACACCGATGGGAGAACGGGCGGGCCGCCCGTATCCGAGTGTGTAAGATAGTTGATGGCCTTGACTGCGTCGATGATTCCCCAGCCGAAACGGTTGTCCGGTGTCGACGCGCGGCTCGCGGTCATCTTCAAGGCGTTGATAACCTGCATTGCCGTGGCGGTGGGGTGAGCCCTCAACACCATCGCCGCGACGCCGGCAGCGAGAGGGCACGAAAAGGATGTTCCCTGTACCAGCGTATACCCTGCCGGATTGCTCCCGCTTCCGGTCCAGATGGATGTCCCCGTGGCCATCACATCAGGCTTGATGCGTGGTGGAGTGCTTGTTGTAGGACCGACCGAGCTGAACGAGGCGCGCAGTCCGGAGGGTGTCACCGCCCCGACCGTGAGAACGCTATCCGCGTCGGCCGGGGCATTCAAGGTATTGCGGGATGTGTCGGCGGCTATTCCGTTGTTGCCCGCCGAGTTCACAACGATGACGCCCTTGCGGACCGCCTCGGCGGCGGCCTTCGTGATTTTTGTGATGCGTCCGTTCATGTCGTGCCAGGTCCAGCTGGCATACGGCAGATCATAATCGAGGTACCCCAACGAGGTGCTCGTCACCTGTACGCCGAGACTCTCGGCCCACTCGATGGCAGCGACCCAGTTGTCTTCCTCAAAGGGGGTTTCGCTGCTGTCATTTTCCGTTCGGGCAAGAATGTATTTCGCTCTGAACGCGGGGCCGATCAGTGACCCGGGTTTGAACCCGCCGATGGTCGAGAGCGTGTTGATGCCGTGACTTCCGAATGACGGGTCGGGGTTGTTCGGGACCACGCTCGTCTTATGGTCAACGAAGTCTCTCCTTCCAATGATCGTCAGGGAATCGAGCGCTTCGTGAGTCGGAAGCCGGAACCCATTGTCGAACACGCCAATGATGATCCCGTCGGCGGCGTTGCCCGCGTTGTGAACCGCCGGGATGTTCAGGAGACTCACCTGCGCGAAGCTGTTACCGTAGTTGAGCGCATCGGGGG
>DAIUKN010000416.1:0-3494 GCA_036848195.1 Bacteroidota bacterium | reverse complement strand
CGCATTCCTCATCGTATCCTCGGGCCCACCCACAAGCGCCAGCCGGATCCCCGGAACTGTCGAAAGACGATTGATGAGTGAAACATGCTGCTCGATCGTCATCTTCTTGTTCGGAAAGAGCTCCGAGCACCCGGTGTTGAACCCGACCACGAGCTCCCGTGTCTCAACCTGGACCGGGGAGAGTCCGACCTGCTTCCGGTACTCATCGCAGAAGGCGAGTTCGCCGGCCGAAAGGAGCAGGGAGTATTCATCCCGCCGGTACCCCAGCTTGAACTGTTCGCAGAGCAACTGGGCGACCGGTTTCTTGTTCATCCGGAACTTCAGATGGTCGTCCAGTCCCAGGATGTAGTTCGGCTCGGCCTCGGGATTCAGCGGAATGATGACGCCGTTCTTGTTCACCCCGAACCCCAGCTTCTCTTTCGCGTCGAGCTCCATGGTGAACGCGCCGGACCGCTGGGACTTATCGACGTTCAACACCAGATCAAACTCCAGCTGCCGCAGGACCAGCCAGCTCTCCGGTTCCCAGACGAACACGCCGTCCAGGTGGGGGTTGTTCTCTATCAGCTGGTAGGAATTCTTCAGGGTGATCCAGTAGATCCGGCTAACCGGGTATTTCCGTTTGAGGGAGGGGAGGATGCTGGTCGTGACCAGGACATTCCCCATTGCATCAAGATTCACAATAAGGATGCGGGTTCCGATCGGATCGGGGTTGACGCAGGCTTCGTAGCATCGCGTCTGAGGGAAACAGGGTTTGTATCCTGTGAATCGCTTACAGTCGGGGATCGTGATGGCACTCTTCTTCTTGCGCCGGGGCCGGGCGGCGGCAGGGCGCCGTGCGGGTCGTTTCGATGTCTTCTTTCGCGCCACGATGAGCTATCCTGGAAGTTTTCAATGATAGAGATTCGGCGCGAGAATTGCAACAGACTGGCGGACGGGCGTGTGAATCAACGAGGGTTCGTTGCGATCCGGTTCCTGGTCATCAGGCGCTCCACGCCGTTCATGACGCTCTCGACGGAAAGGTTCACCATGCACGGATGTCCGATCGGACACGTCGTGAGGTTGCACCCGAGACAATCCAGTCCCTCCTCCCGGACAATGATGTGGTTCTCACCGTACGGTCCCTGGAGATCCGGATTCGTGGGGCCATAGATGCCGAGGACCGGGGTTCCCACTGCGGCAGCGATATGCATCGGGCCGGAGTCGTTGCTGACAACGAACGAACAGCGTTTGAGCAGCGCGCCGAGCTGGCGGAGGTTTGTCTGCGGCGGTATGAGTACGGTTTTCTCCGCAAGCGACTGAACTTTTTCCACTTCCTCCTTCTGCCCTGGCCCCCACGGAAGAACGATGCGCGCACCGTATTTCAGAACGAGCCTGTCTGCCAGCCCGGCAAACCGTTCCAGACTCCACCGTTTTGTGTACCATCCGCCGCCGGTGTTGAGCCCGACGAGCATGCTTCCGGCGTATTCTGCACGGGGCAGAAACCGATCGACGTATTCCTCGTCGGCCGCAGTTATCGGGAGATGCAGTGAACGATCGATGATGGGGATCCCGATCAATTCGATCGCATCCAGATTGAACTGCGTATTATGGACCCGGTCGCCGCGGGGTTGGCCCACGATATTGTACGCGTATGATCTCCCGCGAAAGTTGAACCCGACACGGTACCGGGCGGCGCTGAGACGGGTCAGGAGGGCGGTGCGCGGATTGCCAAAGAGGTCAATCACGAGATCGTACGAGGATGCCCGGAGATCCATGATGTAGGCAAGCGGGCTCTTCACCTTGAGGTCGTAGACGATCGTCCTGTCGATGCCGGGATTCCCCTGCACAATGTCCCGCGCCGGCGGTTCGGTCAGAAAGTCGATCCGGGCCGCGGGGAAAGCGGCCCTCACGTTCTTTATGACGATCGTGGAGAGGAGCACGTCCCCCACGGCGCGGAGCTTGATGAGGAGTATTGTGCGGACTGCCGTCCGGTCGAATGGTACGTTCATCTCCTCACGTTGTCGAGAACCATGAAATCGTGGTTGGCGCGGGATGGCGCCCTGGGTTTTGTGGCCCGGCGCTTCTTCCCCTCATAGGAGCACTCCGCATACACCGGGCAGATGTCGCATGCAGGAGAGGACGACCTGCATATGCGCCGGCCGAACCGGATCAGGTTGGTATGGAACGAGTAGCCCTTCCCCCGGGGAACCAGCGAACGCATGGCAATGTACGTTTTTTCCGGCGTCGGACACCCCGGCGCCAGCCCCAGCCGGTTGCAGATCCGGTGAACATGCGTGTCCACAGGGAAAACATCGCGCCGGAGGGAGAAGAGAAGGACGCACGCTGCGGTTTTCAGGCCAACGCCATTCAGCGACGTCAGCTCCTCGATAATCTCCTGATCCGGCCGGGACTGAAGTTGGTGGAGGGAGTATGACCCGTGCCGCCTCCGCACTTCCCCGAGGGTCTCCTTGATTCGCGCAGCCTTTTGATTTGCCATCCCGCCCGAACGGATCAGCCCGCGCACCGTTCGCTCCTGCGCCCGGGCTACTTTTGCCCAGGTCGGGAATCTCCGGCGAAGGGCGGTGTACGCGCGGTGACTGTTCTTGTCGTTGGTGTTCTGGGAAAGTATGGTGGCGATGAGCATGTCCAGAGGGGGCGGCAACGCTCGCGATTGCACCGGCTCGCCCAGGGTACCCTCAAGAATCCTCACGATGCGACGCACGCGGCTGCGGAGTTCCCGGCGTTCGGCCGCCGTTTCGATCGATGCCTTCAGAGCCACTTCCGCCGCTTGAAGAGAAACAGCATCCCTGCCCCAACTGCCGCCATGAAGAGCGTCGCTGCCCCGACCCCGTATTCCCAGTCGAGACCCGGAATGTATTTGAAATTCATTCCGAAGAATCCGGTAATCACGCTCAGGGGAAGGAAGATCGTCGAGATGATGGTCAGAACCTTCATGACCTGGTTCAGCCTGTTTGATGTGACCGAAAGGTAGGCATCCAGGAGACCCGAGGTCATGTCGCGGTACGAGTCCGCGAGGTCCGTCATGCGGACGAGATGATCGTACACGTTCCGGTAGTAGATCATCTCTTCGCGTGTGATGAGGGGAAATTCGCCGCGAGAGAGGCGACTCAACATCTCGCGCTGGTACACGGCAACCCTCCTGACAGTCATGATATCCTTCTTCATGGTCAGGATGTGCGCCATCGTGTGCTGGCTGGGTGAATGAAAAACCTCGTCTTCCGTGCCGTCGATGGATTCATCGAGCCGGTCGAGAATCGGCGTGTAGTTGTCGACGATATCGTCAATGATGATATGGAAAAGGTAGTCCGGTCCGCGGCTGAGCAGGAGAGGATTCTTCTCACAGAGCTGCGCCGTATAGGTAATCGAGCGGAGAGGCTTGTAATGATGGGTGACGAGAAGATGTTTCGAAAGGAAGGCGCTGAGCTGCGACGTCTTGATTTCTAGATTGTGGGACGAACGCTTCCCCTCGGCATGGTTGACATTCTCCACGGGAT
>DAIUKN010000415.1:0-3497 GCA_036848195.1 Bacteroidota bacterium | reverse complement strand
TAGGCGCGCCCCCGCGGTGACGCGACGAGCGGCTTCCGCGGGATGGCGGGAAAATGATGCAACCAGAACTTCTGGTGCGCAGCGTCCTTCATCGCGATCTCGGGTCCGTAGTCGAGCGCAACGGCGCGACAGAGCGTGCAGAGTCTCCCGTCGGACGTGCGACACTCTCCCGGCTCAAGTGCGCGTGACGGGTGCTTCGCGGACCGAATCTCGGCGTCGAAAAATTCTTCGAATTGTTCCATCGAGGGAGGTCAACATGTCATGAAACCGCTTCTGCTCGTCAATATACGGATTTCCGTGCCGATCTCTCAGCCTTGAAATTCCTCGCCGAATTTGGTATCATAGAGGTATCTGCTCTATGAAATCACAGACCGGAACCAGGCATACGCTCATTGATATCATCCCCGACATGTGTTTCTTGGTGTCGGAGGATTTCAAGGTTTTGGACTGCAACACCCCTGCCCGTTCTGTGACGGGGCTGTCGCCGTCGCCAGATACGGCGATCCCCTTCACCTCCCTCCTCTCACCCGATTCTCCCCGTCCATCTCTCGATGATCTTCTGTCCGGCAATGGAGCCGCGGTACCGGAAGTGCAGTTCCGTGGACGCGATGGCGGCACCGTCGACGCACGGTTGCACGTCGGCAAAGTCGATGATGGCGGAAAGGAACGGACCTATGTCATCGCCCGGGACGTCTCGGAGGCGAAACGCAAGGAACTCGACCTGCTCCGTTTCTCAAACGTTGTTCACTACACCGTAAACCCGATCCAGATCACCGACAGCGCGGGGAAGATGATCTATGTGAACCCGGCTTTTGAACGGGTAACAGGATATACGAAGGACGAACTGATCGGTTCTAATCCCAGCCTGATCTCCAGCAAGAAATATTCAAAGGACTTCTGGGCACGGATCTGGTCGGTGATCCGGAGGGGGACGGTCTGGACCGGCGAGATTGAGAATCGCCGCAAGGATGGTCGGCCGTTATACACCGATCTGCTGATTTCCCCGATCGTAGATGGCGAGGGGAGGGTCGTCGGGTATCTCGGCTCTCATCGCGATATTACGGAGCAAAAGGCGCTGGAACAGCAGCTGATGCATTCGCAGAAGATGGAGAGCATCGGCACGTTGGCAGCGGGTATTGCCCATGAAGTGGGGAACCCGCTGACTTCCATCTCCTCGATCGTGCAGGTGCTCCTCCGTACGCTGTCGGACGATTTCGCAAAGGACAAACTGGGGCTGGTCCAGGCGCAGGTCCACCGGATCACGAAGATCATCCGCGATCTTGTGGACTTCTCCCGCCCGTCGAACTACCAGCTCCAACCTACCGATGTCGTGAAGAGCCTGACCGATGCCGTCGAGATTGTCAAAATGGGGAAGAAGGCGAAGGAGGTCACCTTCGTAACACACGTGCGGCATCAGATTCCGCTGCTCACTCTCGTGCCGGATCAGATCGCCCAGGTTTTCATCAACATCCTTCTCAACGCCGTCGACGCGTTGAAAGGGAAGTCGGGGACCATCACCACGGATTTCGAGCGGGACGACGAGCATATCCATGTGACGGTAACCGACGACGGCGCGGGGATCAATCCGGAAAACCTGCCAAAGATCTTTGAACCGTTCTTCACAACCAAGCCGGTCGGGGAAGGAACAGGGCTCGGCCTCTGGGTCAGTTACGGGATTGTCAAGAGCTTCGGGGGAGACATCACGGTGCAAAGCGTGCGCGGGCAGGGGACGTCGTTTTGCGTGACATTGCGATTGAATGCGAAGGACTACCGGCATGGCTGAATCGATTCTCATCGTTGATGACGAGGAGATTATCCGGGAATCGCTCTCCTTCATTCTGACCAAGGAGGGATACAAAGTAAAGGAGGCGGCGAACGGGCGGGTCGCTCTGGAGCGGATCAAGGAGGAATCGTTCGATCTGGTGATGACCGATCTCGAGATGCCGGAGATGAAGGGAATTGAGCTCCTGGAGCACGTGAGCCTGTACAGTCCCGAGACGCTGGTCGTGATCATCACTGCCTATGGATCCATCGATACGGCGATTGCCGCCCTGCGCCAGGGGGCGGTGGATTACATCCTGAAGCCGGTGGAATTTGATGAGCTGATCGTCAAAGTCAAACGAGTCCTTCAATCGCGCCGGCTCACGCTGGAAAACAAGCTCCTCCGAGGCGAACTGCACCGGCAGTACGAGTTCGACAAGATGATCGGGCAGAGCCCGGCCATGCAGAAGGTGTTCGATACCATCAAAAAGGTTTCCGCCACCGACGGCACCGTCATCATTAACGGAAAGAGCGGTACGGGAAAAGAGCTTGTTGCCCGGGCCATTCACTTTAATAGTAAGAGGGCTACGAAGCCGTTCGTGGCGGTTAATTGCGGTGCCGTCGTCGAAAATCTGTTCGAGAGCGAGCTTTTCGGCCATAAGCGCGGGTCGTTTACCGGTGCTAGCGCGGATAAGGACGGTTTTTTCAGGTCGGCCGACGGCGGGAGCATCTTTCTCGATGAGGTCAGTGAGATTCCTCTTCACCTGCAGGTGAAGCTCCTCCGTGCGATCGAGATGAAGGAGGTTACGCCGGTGGGCGCGTCTTTCCCCATTCAGATGGACGTCCGGATCATCGCATCAACAAACAAGAACCTGGCGAAAGAGGTCGAAGCAGGACGATACAGAGAGGACCTCTACTATCGCCTGAATATTGTGGAGATCAACCTCCCGCCGCTCGCGGAAAGGATCGACGATATTCCGTTGTTGGTGCAGCACTTTGTGGACAAGTATGCCCGGGAGATGAGCAAGGATGTCAAGGGTGTCGACAACGAGGTGATGAAATGTCTCCTGGCCCACTCGTGGAAGGGGGAGGTCCGCGAGCTGGAGAACGTGATTGAACGGGCGGTGATTTTCTCCGAAGGACACCTTCTCACGAAGAAGGAGCTCCCGGGGCTGTTCGAGCAGCGCCAGGATGCTGTCTATTCGTTCGATTCGCGGCGGTCGATGAAGGAAGCCGTTGACGAGTTCGAGCGCCAGTACATCAGTCACGTCCTCCGACAGAACCAGTACAACAAGGAGGCAACGGCAAAGGCCTTGAAAATCAGCCTGTCGTCTCTCTACCGGAAGATCGAAGAACTCAACATACCTTCGCAGGGTTAAGAATTATTCCCACAATTTGGAATCACGGCAGACCTTCTCCGTCGTGGCGCTTGAAATTCTCTCCTTTTTGAGCAATCCTTGGACCGCACCGGTCTGTTCCGTTGGCACATATCTTGACGAATCCTGTGATGGATTCAAGGGAGTGCGCCATGGTGTACCTGAGAAAAATCCTTGTCACGACCGACCTTTCGGAGTTCTCCCTGGCGGCCATGGAGTATGCCAGCACGTTCGGGCTGCTGTTCGCGTCCAAGATCTTCCTCCTTCATGTCGTTGAGGGGAAGGACGGCCACATGCGTCATCCTGAAATAGACCCCCAGGCGGCCCTGGAGAAGTTCGTTTTGAACCAGATTAACCCGG
>DAIUKN010000414.1:0-3500 GCA_036848195.1 Bacteroidota bacterium | reverse complement strand
ATGGCTTTGGGTTCCGGGATACGAGTGGTCGCCCGCGCGGGTGCGGTGGTATGAGGATGAGACAATGATCGGTTGGGCTCCTGTTCAACCGGCAGGGTTTGATCCCCAGGGAGCGGAGTTCGGCTGGATCACGATCCAACCGCAGTATTTTGTCCGGGAAAATGTCGGGCACTACGCCGTGCGGGGAACGCAGCTGCCGACAACAAGGAAAATGGGGGAGGAGCGTCGCCAGCCCGATGTCAGGACGATCGAGCGAGCTACGGCCCGGAGAATAGAAAAATTGACGACGGAAAGCGAAAGCGTACGATCCGGACAGAAGCAGGTCCAGAGGGTGAGGGTTGGACAACGAGCGCCGGAGATCCGCACACCGATCCCTCCCGTTGGGGGAACCGGGAACAGGACGGGCGACCGCCCTCCCGATGTGAAGAAGGACCCGGAGAAGGCGCAGAACAAGCCCCCGGCTGTTCAGCCCGACAGAGGAGGGAGGGTAGGCGACAGATCCGCCGAGCCCAGGAAGGACACCGAGAAGACCCAACCCAGGCCGCCGAGCGTTCAGCCAGATAAGAGCGAGAAGACGAAGGACCACGGTCCCGAACAGAAGGACGAGAAGCCCCCGAAAAAACCGGAGCCGGAGGAACGGTAGAACTGTGGAAAACATCATTCTTGTGGGAGCGGGAGGTGATTCCCTGTTTCACTATTCAAAAGAGATGCGCCATGAAAGGCATACCGGTTCTATACGCTGAAGGTGATTGCATTGCCCGCGCGTGGGAAAATTCGCTCTTGGAACTCCATCGGAACGGCTGCAATATCAAGACCCAGTATGACAAGCCGGATGATCCTCCGAGCAAAGATGCCACGATGTGCCTCACCATCCACACACCCGCCGCAGAGCCGATGATCCACCGGGATTTCCCCGGGGGTCCGGAGGAGCTTCAGGAATACGTGATGGAGGTTCTGGATGGAATCAAGGACCATCTCGTCCGCAACAGCCAGGATCCTACCGACACCCGATGGGAATATACCTACCATCAACGACTGTTTCGATACGAAGTTCCCCACCTCGAGCCGTTCGACCAGATCGAAACCGTCTGCCGGAAGCTTGCCGGAACACCCTACACGCGGCGTGCGCAGGCGGTGACGTGGAAGGTGTGGGAAGACAATGACTGCTATGATCCTGCCTGTCTGCAAAGCATCTGGTGCCGGATTACTGAGCAGGATGGTGAACCGGTCCTGAGCATGAACGTTCGCTTCCGATCAAACGATGCTTACAAGGCGGCGTTCATGAATATCTTTGCGCTGGTGCAGATGCAGCACCGGATCGCTCAACGAGTCTCCCAGCTTTCAGGGAGGGAGATCCGGGTTGGCCGCTATTTTCATCTTGCCGACAGCTATCACATCTATGGATCATACTTCAAGGAGTTCGAAGGGCGGTTCCTCGGGGCTATGCAAAAACGGTCGTTCGAACAGCGCACCATCCGCTACGAAGATGTCCGGGAGATGATGGAGGCCGCACGGCCGGCCATTCTGGAAAAGGCACGGACCATGGGAAGGTGAACCGCTCGCGGTCCCGGACCGGATTGATTTTCACTCCTCAAATCCTTACACTGTCGCAAAGTTCTGAATGAATATCCAATTTCACGGCGCCGCCCGGACCGTTACCGGATCGATGCACATGGTCTCGGTTGGCGGGAAGACGATCCTTCTCGACTGCGGAATCTATCATGGCCATCGCGACGAGGCCCAGAAACGAAACAGTCAGTTTCCATTCGACCCTGCCTCTGTGAGCGCAGTGATCCTCTCGCACGCGCACATTGACCACAGCGGAAATCTCCCCGGCCTCGTCAAACGCGGATTCCGCGGACCGATCTACGCAACACACGCGACAAAGAGTCTCTGTGCCGTGATGTTGAAGGACAGCGCGTTCGTCCAGGAGAAGGACGCCGAGTTTGTCAACAAGAGGAACCTGAAGAAGGGCCTGCCGCCCGTCACCCCTCTCTACGCTGAAGAGGACGTGGAGGAGACGATGCCACTGTTCCAGGGCGTGGACTACGGCCGCACCTTTACTGCTGGAGAGGGGATCGACTGCAGGTTCGAGGACGCGGGCCATATCCTCGGCTCCGCTTCCGTTGCGCTCACACTCCGGGAAAACTCCACAACGTGCCGGCTCGTCTTCACGGGCGATCTGGGGAGACCGAACCTTCCGATCCTGAGGGATCCGGTCTTTGTCGGCGCCAGCGAGGGGACCGACGTGTTGATCAGCGAGAGCACGTACGGGGGACGCTTTCATCAGCCGGTCGAGGAGATGGAAGGGCAGCTGCTCGAACCGATTCTTCGCGCTGCCAACCGCGGGGGGAAAATCATCATCCCGGCGTTCAGCGTCGGGCGGACGCAGGAAATTGTCTATATCCTGCATAAACTCAGCGTTGAGGGGAAGATCGACCATCTCCCCGTCTATGTCGACAGTCCGCTTTCGGTCAACGTGACCAATGTGTTCCGGAAGCACCCGGAATGTTTTGACGAGGAGACCCGGGCCATCCTGTCGTCTCCACACAACAGCGATCCCTTTGGGTTTGAACGCCTAACCTATATCCGGAATGTCGAGGAGTCCAAGGAGCTCAACGATCGGCCCGGCCCGTTTATCGTCATTGCTGCTTCGGGCATGTGCGAAGCAGGGCGCATCGTGCACCATCTGGCCAACAGCGTGGGCAACCCGAAGAACATGATTCTGATTGTCGGGTATCAGGCCGAAAACACATTGGGGAAGAAGCTGGTGATGAAAGAACCGGTGGTGAACGTCTTCGGCGAACCGCACGAGTTGCGCGCCGAAGTGGTTGTGCTGAATTCGTTCAGTGCTCATGCGGATCGGAACGAAATCCTCCAGTACGTTCATGAATTCGACGCGAAAAGGGTGAAGTCGGTATTTCTCGTGCATGGCGACCTTGACCAGGCAGAAAAACTGAGCGGCGGTCTCCGGGAAGCAGGGTTTGGCCGGGTACTCATCCCTAGCCGCGGCGAAAAAGGCGCCCTCGATTGATCGGAGCGTATGCCCTACCTCCGTTTCGTCTCGATAACGGTTCTCCTTCTGCCGCTGGGCCTGCTGCTGGCTCGTGCTCAGGAAACGCAGCGGACGGCGGACATATCCCCGCAGGCCCCGGACAGCCTTCTTCGCAAGAACGGGGCCGGAATGTACTTCGACCGCAACCTCGATACATACAACTGGATGGGAAGGCTGGTGCTGGATACGGCTGCGGCGGGGACGCACGTGGCATTGAATGAGCTCTATACGTCGAACGTCATCCTGGTGGATGCCGGTTCCGGGATCAGGAAGAAGCTTGAGAGCAACCAGGAAAACCGCTTCCTGCAACTCAGGCATCCGGTGTCAACGGATCTCAGTGCGCTGGTTCAGTGGTCCTCTCTGGTCTACTCCGACCGGAAAAGTGTTGGATTGAGCAACGCCTCGATTCATTCGCTTCTCGGAGGAATTGAGTTCGTTCCGGTCC
>DAIUKN010000413.1:0-3502 GCA_036848195.1 Bacteroidota bacterium | reverse complement strand
CGCAATCTGTTCAAGCATGTATTTCCCCACCAGCCCTGCATGCCACGACGTCCCACAGGCAGTGATCAGAATGCGTCTCGCGCTTAGCAGCTTCCCGAGAACATTCTGAAGACCGCCGAGCTTGACGTCACCTTCGTCCGCCAACAGACGGCCCCGCATGCCGTTCCGCATGGTTTCGGGCTGCTCGTTGATCTCCTTCATCATGAAGTGATCATAGCCGCCGCGTTCGATTTGCGATAGCTCGAGCGTCACTTCCTGGACCATCTTCTCAACGGCGACATCGTCGATGGTCATCGTCCGGAACTTGTCACGGGTGATTTCCGCAATTTCGCCATCTTCCAGGTAAACGATCTGCCGTGTGTATTCAATGATGGCCGAGGCGTCCGACGCAACGAAATTCTCCCCCTCTCCAACCCCGATAATCAACGGACTTCCTTTGCGCGCGACGACGATCTTGTCCGGCTCGAGTGTTGAAATGACCACCAGCCCGTACGTCCCTTCCACTTCAGAAAGCGCCAGCCGGACCGCCGAGGTCAGCTCGTGCGTCTTCTTGTACATCTCCTCGATCAGGTGTGCCAGAACCTCCGTATCAGTGGCACTCAGGAAGGTGTGCCCTTCCCGGCTCAGCTTCGTTTTGATCGCCACATAATTTTCCACAATCCCGTTGTGGACGATGGCGATCTCCTTTTTGCAGTCGAAATGGGGATGGGCGTTCACATCATTGGGCTCGCCATGCGTTGCCCAACGCGTATGACCCATCCCGAGATTTCCGGTCAAACTCCCGTTCGCAGAGCCGATCCTCGCCGCCAGGTTAGCAACCTTCCCGGCATTCTTCTGGATGAAGAACCTGCCGTCCTTGATCAGCGCGATCCCCGCGGAGTCGTAACCCCTGTATTCGAGACGCCGAAGCCCCTCGAGAATGATCGGAACGCAGTTCCGCGGACCGATGTAACCGACGATGCCACACATACGTCCCCCGGAAGTTGTTTTCGTCAAAAGAGAACTAAGTCTAACGAAAAACGGCCTGAAAATCAACGTATCGCGGAGCTCGGAAATCCGATGAAAAACTGCGGGTTTATGCCTTCAGCCCTATGACCGCCATCAGGCGGCCCGAGCGATCTCTGTCTCTTCGGTAGGAGTGAAAAAGGGCAGGTTCTGAGATAGTGCAGTGTGGTGAGGTCTCGATGTTCTCCGGTCTGAGCCCGGATTCGATCAATTGGTGCCGGTTGGCCATCTTCAGATCGACGGAGATCCGGCCATCGTCCCTCCGAACAAACCGGTTATCGAAGCGTGACGCAAGGTCCTCCGAAACTTCGTAGCAGCAGATGCCAGCCGATGGACCGAGATATGCGACAATCCGGTCGGGCACCGCAGCGCACTCTTCCTGCAAACGTTCAACTGCCACAGCGGCAATCCCCGCCACCGTCCCCCGCCATCCCGCGTGAACCGCCGCCACCGCGTGCGCGACAGGATCAACCATCAGGAGAGGCACACAGTCCGCCACGGTGACACAGAGAAAGACCCGTGCAGCAGTGGTGACCAAACCGTCAGTTCCGGGATAGGCCCCTGCCTGGCGTGCAAAGACAACGGTGGAACCATGCACCTGATCGGGGATGGCAAGCTCATGAAGTCCGATACCCAATGCTCCAAAAAACACTTCACGGTTGTTCCACACGTTGTCTTCGGCATCGCCGACGCGGAACGATAGATTCATTCCATATGGCTCCGGGCTGACGCCGCCGTTGCGTGTGCTGATTGCGGAGAGGACGCGCGCATGCCCGCCCAGAATTCCCGGCTGAATAACCTCCCTGTTCTTCTCCATCCAAATCCTGCTTTGAGTCCGTTCGTCCTTGCGACCGAACCGGTTACGGGCCTACGCAAGCGGCAGTTCTATCGTCACCACTGTCCCCTTCTGCGCGGCGCCTTCGATCGACACCGTTCCTCCCAGGTCATCGATCGTTTTCTTGACGATCGCGAGTCCCATCCCCATACCATCAGTCTTCGTCGAGAAATTCGGCTGGAAGAGCTTTTCTTTCACCTCTTCCGGAATTCCTTTCCCAAAATCGCGTATGCTGATCCGGACTGCACGCTCTTTTTGTTCCGTCGTGATGAAAATCTTCCCGCGGCCATCCATCGCCTGTATTCCGTTCCTGATGATATTGATGAAGGCGCGACGAAGCTCTTCGCGATCGGCGGTAACCGGGAGAATAGACTCATCGGCCGAAACCTCGAAACCGACGCCGGCGTCCTGCGCAAAGAGCCGAACGGACTCCTGCAACACTTCATTCACGTTGCACTCCCCGAGTTGCCGCCTGGGCATGCGGGCAAAGTGCGAGAATTCGGAGGCTATTCTGCTCAGCGTATCGATCTGGTCGATCACCGTCCGGGTGACGTTGTCAAGGATCTGGTCAAAGTCGTGAGCCTTGTCGCGGTACGTCTGGCGGAGGTGCTGGATCGAAAGCCGCATCGGAGTCAGAGGGTTCTTGATCTCGTGGGCCACCTGCTTCGCCATTTCCTTCCAGGCCAGCTCGCGCTCGAACCTGATGAGTTCTTCACGGCTCTGTTTGAGGTCGCGCGTCATGGCACCAAACGAGTCGATAAGCTCCTTCAGCTCGCCATCTGCTCCCTGAACATGAAGAGCAACATCGAGATCTCCCCGCGCCACCCGTGTCGTCGCATCTTTCAGTTGCTGGAGCGGTGCGGCGATCCGGTTGGCCAGTGTGGTCGCGATCCCCAGAAGGGCCAGAAGAACCAGGGCGTAAACGCCGAAGACAAACGCATTGCGCCTCGCCACCTCCTCCTCCAGGCGGTACTGGCGGAACAATGCCGGCACGGAGATTACACCCGTCATTGTGCCGATGCTGTCGACCAAGGGACGGTAGCCGACGGCATACTGGAGCTTGCCGATGCTTTCGGTCTCCAGGTGAAACCGGTTTCCCCTGAGGATCACGGAGGCGTACGCGCTGCCGCTCATTCGCCGGTCCAGAATGCCGGCATCGTACAATTCGGGCCTGCTTGTGGCTGTGAGAAGACTGTCGATGTACATGTTGAAGTCGGTATTCACGTCCGCGGCGATATCCGCCGCTGCGGGCGCCGACTCCCTCGTCTGATCGGAGAAGTAGCCGGCAACCTCCCCCGTCTGTTCGTCCAGGGTCCGTGCCGACTCCTCGAGCATCCGCTCCCGCGCGTCGAACCGCAGGTAGAACGAGAGGAGCGCCAGCGGGATCACCGCCGTAACAATGAGCGCGAGCAGGAGCCGCCCTCTGAAGGTCAGCAGATAACGGCGGCCTCTCACCTGATCGACGGCAAGAAAGGCTGCGAGAACCGCGGTAGCCAGCAGGGCGAAGTGGATGAGGACCTTGACGATGCCGATGAGATAGTCCGAGAGTCCCGGTTTGCGGAGACTCAGACCGATGGTCTCGTTTCCGTTCCCTTCCCGCCTGATGAAGAGGGTTGTGTAACTCCCGCCTTCCAGGGTTTCGTCCGCCCAGACGTACGCAGG
>DAIUKN010000412.1:0-3505 GCA_036848195.1 Bacteroidota bacterium | reverse complement strand
ACGCGTCAAACTCCTCTGCCACGTGGACGGCAGCGGGGGAGAAGTAGGCAATGATGACAGCGAACAATACGGCAAGTGCAACCGTGAGAACCATGGTGGCCAGATTCTTTGCGAGCACAACAACGGAAAAGTCCAGCGGAAAAAGGCTCAGCGATTCGAATTCGTGAGAGGTGCGATAGAGGATGTTGTTGTACTGCGGCTCCAGGCCGATGAACAGCACCAGGAACACCGGCGCGAAGGGTGAGGTACTGTGTGGCCAGAGAGCAAGAAAGACAGCCGGGGGGAGCAGGAGGAGACACTTGAGATTCGACCGGTCTGCAAAAAACTGCCTGACCTCCCATTGCACGAGAGAGAAAAGCCTTCTATCAATGGTCAAGGACTTCATCATTCCTTCTTCACGCAAATCGGCGAGCGACCCCGGCCGTCGCCGCCGTGAAAAGAACCAGGTATAACCCGCTCAGAACCGCGGCCGGCACGTCCCCATCCCTGGCTGCTATAGTCCCGGTCGAGGTCCATACCAGCGGGACGATCAGATCGAAGAGGGATTCGTACCGGAACAGCAGAGCGCCGATTAGAAGGGAAGCCAGGATGAATCCCCCGATCCAGGCAAAAAGCGTCATCGGCTGAGAGATGCGCGCGAAGATGAGGAAAGCCGCAACGATCACTCCCTGAATGCTGAGCAAGAAGAGCGAATAAAGGAGAGGCGCAACGATCGCCTCGGTCGCGGAACGATGATGAAGAATCAGCAGGCAGATGACGGTACTTGCCCAAAGAAAGACAACCGCCCGGGACCGTAGTCCGCTCACGGCGACGAAAAGGATCCTGCTTCCGACCGCGATCGGGAACACCCTTGTCCGTTCCAGGATCACGGACGTGGTTGTGACATACCATGTCGTGGAAAGGATGAAGAAGAACATCCCTTCAAGGAAGAGGAAGAGCGTGATACCGTATCCGTACCGCGCTCCTTGCATATAGTGTTCGAATGATGCGGCGAAGAAGAGATTGATGACCGCCAGGGCGGGAGGGAGCACCTTCGGCGTATTTCCTTGTAGAGTGATCCGGATCGACTCTGCCGCGAGAAGACGCGAGGTGCTTCTCCGGCTGTCTGGGAGTGCGCTTGTCATTTCGGCTTTTCCCACGGGTCTGCAGGAAACGTCCAGTCGTCATGAAGAGCAAATTCCATGGGCCCGCCCCCCATCGTGAAGAAGCCGGGGAGCGTTGAATCTCGGCGCGGAACGGCCACGGGTCTGAGATAGATGTAAAGGGTGTGGTGCGGCAGGGAATACTCGATCTGCGCCTTCACGCGGACAGCGGAGAGGAGCCCTGACAGGCCGTCGCCGTCAAGGACATCCCGGAGCACATCGGCGTAGCCTTTCTGCTGCAGCTCTCTTCGCACCGTCTTCCGGCGCTCCAGTTCGGGACTGGAAAGGTTTGCCGCCGACACACGGAAAGCTTGCGCGAGGCTCTCCTCGTGTTCGCCAGTCGATGCTTCACGCCGCGGGCCACCCTGTGGGGCGGCAAGAAAACAGCTGAGTGCCAACGCGAGGCGAAGGGGGGAGCGGGAGTTGATGTTCATGCCGTCACCTGTCAAGTGCGGTTGAGCTTCAGAAATCCTTTTTCCGCAAAAGCGTGACAGCGCCGGCGAACAGGAGCGCGGAAGAAGCAAACGATTGGGCGAAGGGCACCCATTCCATGGGTTGGTGCAGGATCTGCTTGACGACATTCTGCTGCATCGCCGAAAGCTGGGGAAAGAGATAGTAGAATCCGTCGACGATTGCGCGGAAGACGGAGTTCTCAGAAAGCAGGTAGATGCCCTGCTGCCGGTTCTCGAGGATCCCGCCGATGACCAGGAGATAGAGGTAAGCCCCGATGATCGGAATGGCCATGTTCTGGAAGAGGACCCCCAGGAAGACCACGATCGAGAAGAGGCACGCGAACACAAAGGCCGTCGTGAATGCGGCAAACAGGAAGTTGACATTCCAGACACCTGTTCTGAAACCGAAGACAAGCCAGATCGCCCCGATACAATAGAGGATGCAGATCAAAATCACCGCGACAGATCCGAGGTACTTGCCGAGCAACAGCTCCCACCGGGCCACGGGCTTGGAGAGGTAAAGATCCACCGTCCCCTTTTCCAGCGCATCCGGGATGAGTCCGGCGGTTGCGAACACCCCGAAGAGAACAACGCCAACGAAGAGCCCCCCCGCAACGCCAGACTGCATTGCCCAGATCAACTCGGCGATCTTGTCGGCGGCAACGGCGGGGGTAACGGGGTTGCCGAACATCTGCAGCGTTGTGCCTCCCTCTGCCTCGTGCGTCGAGACAGCAAGTCCGGTTCCTAAAATCACGAGGGTCGAAATTGCCAGGAGGACGACAAGCGTCGCCTTGGCGGAAAGCTCACGGACGGTGTTGGCTATCAGCGCGAGGATCGTCACGCAGCCACCTCACGCTTGATCAGGTTGATGAACGAATCCTCGAGAGTGCTTCTCTGTTTTACGATCGACGTGATTGCCACCCCATGGCGTCGCAACAGATCGATCAACCGGTTAAGCTCCTCCACGGTTCGAAGCTCGGCGCTGACAGTCCCGTTGCGGAACTGGAGGTTTATGATGAATGCCTGCGCTTCGGCGAGAAGGGGCGCCGGAATTTCTCCACTGATGCCGATCTGGTACTGCGAGCCGCTGGCCGTGAGTTCGTCGACGGAACCCACTTTGAGCAACTTTCCCTTGTCCAAGATGGCAACGCGGTCCGAGATCAGCTCGACTTCGGAGAGAAGATGAGAATTCAAGAAGATGGTCTTCCCCCGGTCTTTGAGATTCTTGAGGATCTCCCTGATCTCCTTCCGGCCTACCGGATCGACGCCGTCGGTGGGTTCATCGAGAAAGAGGAGCTCCGGTTCATTGATGAGCGCCTGTGCCAGACCGATCCTCTGGAGCATCCCCTTCGAGTACTTCTTCACTTTCATCCGCCGCCACTGAGCCATGCCGACAAGCTCCAGGAGAGGCGTAATCCTCGATTCGATCGCGGATCGGGGTACACCGCTCAGTTGCCCGAAGAACCTCAGGACGGCTTCACCGGTGAGATATCCGGGATAACGATGATTTTCCGGCAGGTATCCGATCCGGGACTTGATCTGGTTGTCGGGCAATTCGGTGCCGAGAATGCTGGCCCTGCCGGCGCTTGGATGGGTCAGAGAAAGGAGAATCTTCACAAACGTGGTTTTTCCGGCCCCGTTCGGCCCCAGGAGGCTGAATATCTGGCCGCTTTCCACATCAATGGAAAAGTCCTGCAGGGCCTGCACCTCTTCGCGACGGAGCAGCCCGCTACGGTAAGTCTTGGAGAGTGAGTCAGCACTGATTGCGAGCATAAAGGAAAATAGCCAAAAGCGCATTGGGATGCAATCGGACAGACAGATGCTCCGCGAGGTTTACCTGCCGGGCACGAGCCGGTCGGCGTAATCGGCCACGAACGCGCGACTCCCCCGACGAATGACCCTGTGTCCCTC
>DAIUKN010000411.1:0-3522 GCA_036848195.1 Bacteroidota bacterium | reverse complement strand
TCGCCTCCCGTACAACGCCATCAGGGCGAGGAGCGAGCGATAATCCATACTGAATCACATACACATTGCCGTCAGGCTTCTTGACGAAGAAGTCCCTGGCCTTTCCCTCCAGGAACAACTCACTCTCAATGGAGATGTACGGATGTTCCCAAAGGCAAACCTTCAGTCCCTTTTTGTGAATCCATGTAATGAACCCTTCCGGGTCGGGGAATGCGACGCGATCCCAACGGAAATCGCAGTACATGCGCCATTTCATCCACCAAGGATCAATATGAACGACATCAGCAGGAATCTGCTCGCGTTCAAGCCCTTCGATGAGACGCTCAAGGGACTGTCGGTCACGATAGGTCCCGCCGGATGAGACCCAGAGCCCGAACGACCATTTCGGGGGCACGGGCGCACGCCCGGTGAGCCTGGAATAACGCGTCAGGAGATCTGCGGGAGTCCGACCCTGGATAAGGAAGGCCCGGCACGACGGTGCGTCGACGGCCACTGTAGCGGATTGACACGATGTGACGCCCAGGTCCCAGGAGATCTTCGCACCGCTGTCCAGGAACAGGCCGTATCCCCGGCTGCTCATAAGAAGAGGGATGTTCTTGTGCGATCGTTCACTTGTCGAGCCGAAGGCATCCTGCGTCCAGCCGATGATCCTCTGTCCTTTTCTCTCCAGGGGCAAAAACTTCTCCCCCAGGCCGAAGAGGTGCTCGTCCGGATCCAGATGAAAGGCCAGGGTCGTTTTCACCACGTCGTTTCCCGAACGCACGAACCCCAGGGGAAGGACAAACGGCCGCCCCAGGCCATCCACATCGCCCGGGTTCTCACGAAACAGATCACTCCCGTCCTCATCCAGGAAGCGGACCTTCCAGGGGTCTCGATCAATGCGCAGCTCGAGGCCCGCGCCTTTCACGGAAAGTCCGCCGCGGACTTCTTCGACCTGCACGGGAAGCGGAGCGGGGAGCCCTTCAAGGAGCATACCTGTCGGCGGAGGAGGTGGCGAACCCGCCGGTACAAACTCCCATCGCCAGATCTTCTCAGCGGCAGCTGCAAATTTCATAGCCGACTTCTCGCCGGTGTTCGTCGTGAGAGTGAGCTCCATGATTGAGTCCTTGAGACGCCACGCCTCCAGTCGGGTGATCCAGGAGAACCCCCGGGGTGCGTCATGAGGGGTCTGTGTCATCGTTTGGCCGGTGCGGTTTCCATGATGTGCGCAATCTCTTCAATGTCTGTCTCGGGCCACATCTCATCGACCATGCCGTTCGTAATGTCCACGTTGAGAAAGAGACCACGATAAGTCGATGCGGCCTGCAGCACCTGACGGACGAAGTCCTTCATGCCATCAAATCGTACATCGCGATGGAGCCCCACACGGCAAGCGAGCATGACGTCGCCGTTGAATGCGTCCAGGACGCGACGGAACGGTGCCTCGCTTGCTCCAAACTCAAGGCCGCGAAGTTGGTGCACATTCTTCAGGCTCCGGAATTGGTGCGTCCAATCACCGCACGAATGGATGACCACTCCGCCGAACTCTTCCGACAGCATGTTGATATACGGGATGCAGAACTCGTCGTGCATTGATGGCGAGATCATGACACACTCATCATTCGAAACGGATACCCCAAAACCATCCGGAAGCCATGGTTGAAACATGCTCGGCACGAATTCCACTTTCTGCAGGCGCACAATCTCGCGCTGTGCTTTAACCAGATCAATGGCAAACTCGGTGACCAGCCGCAGCACATGGTGAGCTGCCGCCGGGGATGTCCTCATCAGTTCGAGGAATTCGGTGTGGCCGACAACCAGACCCGCGCTGTCCAACGGCCCCTGGATGTCCGTCAGGCGGATCGGGACGGTTCCGCCGGTCCGCCGAATGAACTCCCGGGTATAGTCGAGGACACGACGAATCTCCCCGTTGTGGAGCGCAGGCTTCGTCATGGCCAGAATCCGGCCGGGATCCATGCCCGCAAGAGGGCGGACAGCCGGGAGGTTGTTTTCCCACCAGACCACCTCGCATCCAAATGCCGACGGAATGCCCACAACGCCGAAGGCCGGGCAGACCGAAGGCACGACATCGCCGGGGAGAGCTGTAAGCCCGTCGGACTCTTCGAGCTGGGCCGCAAGGAATGTCTCCGGGCTCAGCAGTCGGTCACGCACAGTTCCGGCGCCCTCGGCCGAAAACAATGCACTTCGTATCGGCGAACCGCCTTTAACCCGGGGGCCGACATAGCCGAACATGAATCCCGGCCGCTCGTCGTTGTCAAGGTGCCACATGCGCGAGAGAAATGCGCGTGCAGTGCCGGCCCGGTCAGTCCCCCTCAGGCCCGATTCAGGAGTATCGGCCATACTTCTCCGCTGCATCCATCATTGCATTGATATTGTCCAGTGGGGATCCGGGCGGGATGTTGCTGCCGTCCTGGATGATCAATCCGCGATGAGGCCCGAGAATTTCGATGACCTTTCGCGTCGCATCACGGACTTCTTCGGGCGTCCCCGAGTGAATCAGCATCGGGTTAACGTTGCCGATAAGCACCACGCGCCCTCCCATCACCGCGCCGACGCGGTCGAGACTCACCTGATAGCCGAAACCCTGAAATTCATGGATTGCCAGATCGTCCCGAAAAATCTCGAGCAAATGGTCCGTGATCCCGCACATATGAAGGCTGAGCCTCCCGTCAAAATGAAACCTGAGCCGTTTTTCGTACGGGAGGACGATATCCCGGTAGGTCTCTGCCGAGAGGGAGGCGGCGAGATCGTCTGTCCACGCCAGGTCCCGCGGGACCGGCAACTGTTCCTCTTCCCAACAGAAATCGAGATATTCGATCAATTTGTCTGTGACGATCCGGAGAAGCTCACGGACAAATTCCGGGCGCTCCTTCACGGCAGTGAAGAGTTCGGTTTGTCCCGCCAGATCCCCTGCCACGCCAAAAGGGCCGTCGGAGGTATGCGTGAGGGAAGGATTCATCGCCGGGTAGAAGACGTCACCGTCGAGAAAGCGCACGGGGTATTGATCCGCCACTTCCATCATCGAGCGGCGGTACGCAATCTGACGCGCATTGATCCCTGCGTGCACAAAATCCATTGCCTCCAGCCGACGGAGATCGCTCTCCGTCTTGACCCACCCCTCCCCGACCCAGGGGATGTCGTCTGCGGGGAAGCGAATGGTGCAGCCGAGGCTCCCCGCTTCAAACGTGTTTTGAAAATCGGTCCATGCACCGACCCACGGTCCTGTAATGCTGTATGCGTCAGTCCTGATCTTCTCCAAATGCCACTTCTGCGCATAGATCTGCGTCCGGAGCATCGTCTCGGCGTCGGCATAGTAGTCCGCAAAACGAGTTCCGGTTTTGGGAATGAGAAATCTGTGGGCGATGGCCGGAATCACCGGGACGCGATCGGGAGTCTCGAAGCGCCTGGCCTGCTCGACACGCTTGCGCCGGGCGGCGATCTCCTCCGCGGGAACGTTGATTTCAATAATCTTGGTCGTCATTTCCCGTGCAAATCAGGAGTGCAGGAGCTTTTCAATTTCGT
>DAIUKN010000410.1:0-3527 GCA_036848195.1 Bacteroidota bacterium | reverse complement strand
TCGAGGAGTCGTTGATGCCCTCGAGCACGATCACGTAGTCCACGCCCGGCTGGGTCAGCACGTCGCGCTCTAACCGCGACGCGGCGACGGGGTTAGTGGACCCGCCGCTCAGGATGCGATTCCCGCTGATGCCGACGTCCAGCACGCCCATTGGGTTTTTGCTGTACTTGGCGTTGAGCCGACGCGCGAGCTGATTAGGCCAGCGGTTGTTCGTGTTCGTGGTCGACCGGGTGCCGTCCGTGATGGAGTCACCGAGGGTTACGATGGCCCCGGTCTCCTTGGGCGCCTTCACCTCCACGCCGGCGAGGAAATACCAGTTCGTTATCAGGGTCGGCGTAGAGAGCGGCAAGAAGGATACGTCCCCGGTGTGGTCTCCCGCCCCCACCGCAGAGACGTAGTTTGTCTGGACCGCAGTGCCGTGGCGGGTGAACAGATTCGTGTTGTTGTCGATACGATTAGGAAGGTAGATGCTGATCGCCAGGTCCCCGAGCACCGGAACATTTAGTTTCACGGGATCGCTCAGCACCATCCCGCCGGGTGGGATGATAATGGAGGGAACACCTCCAAAGAAGAGCGTCCGGTCTGAGCTTGGGACGATGGCGGAGCCTTCCAACGTGGTGCATGTGCCGGTAGGAGGGACGTTGACGTTGTCATGGTAAGGCGTGTACGGCCCCACGGTGCAGGGAGCGCGGAGCGCGATGTGCGCCGCGCCGATGACCAGGTTATCGATCCCGAGGGCGTTTGTGAGCCGCACGCGAACCTTATTGCCGCCGATGCTCGTGTGCACGATCTGGCGCAGGGTCTGGTTTTCGAAGACCTGCGTTGTGTTTGTAGCCAGCGTCTGCAGCGCCGTGGCCCAGGTGCCGACCCAATACTGGTCGCCGTCCCCATGGGAGTCGTCGCCCCCACCGTAGCCTCCAAACCCGAATTTGTCGCCGCCCTGATTCTTATCGTCAGCGAAGGCGACCGGATGAAACGCGAACGTAGCAACGGAGAGCGCCATCGCCGCAATGACGACGATACCTTTCCTTAACGGTTCCAGTTTCATATCTTCCTCCTGATTGGTTGGACCTATGGATGATGACCTTTGCCTCAACACCGAAGTCCCTCCGATGCGCAAGAATAATCGCTCTCCCTGATCCTCAGCCCCCCCTTTCCAGCGCGATCCGGGTCCTGCGCCATGGTTGTTGCTTGGAAAGCCCTCTACACGGTGTCGTGATGATTTCCGTTAGCAGATCACTGCCTCATATATTTAACAATTGAAATTATATTATGACTTTTATATGATTACGTTATGAATGCCAGCCTGCGCCAATTTAAAGCCTTCGTCACCGTCGCACGGTTCGGCAGCTTCACGAAGGCGGCCAAGCGCCTGAACCTCTCCCAGCCGGCGCTAACCGTGCAGATCCGTCAGTTGGAGGAAGCGGTGGGAGTCCGCCTGTTCGATCGCAGTACCCGCATTGTCAAGCCGACCCCCATTGGCAGGGAGCTCGTCCCCACGCTTGAGCGGGTGCTCCATGAAATCGACGCCGTCATGGTCAACACCAAGGAACTGGCGTCTCACATCAAGGGGACCGTCACCATCGGGGCGCTCCCCTCCATTTCATCGAAGCTGATCCCGTACACGATCGTGGAATTCCAGAAACAGTATCCGGGCATCGTTGTGAGGCTCCGGGATGTCCTGGCCGAGCGCAACGTGAGGCTGGTCAAGGAGGAGGAGGTCGATTTCGGAATCGGGACTTTGAGGATGCCCGATCCGGACATCCAGTTCACCCCGCTCCTTACCGATCACCTCGGCGTCATCTTTCCGGCAGGTCATCCGGTGGAACACCGGCGAACCATCACGCTTGAATATCTGACGGCTTTTCCCCTCATCCTCATGGATCCGGAGACCAGCGTGCGCGACCTGGTGGACCATGCGTTCGAGTCGATCGGAGTGGTCGCCGTTCCCGCGTTCGAGGCGGTCTACCCGTCCACCGCCCTGGCCCTGGTCAAGGCCGGATTGGGCCTCACCATCCAGCCCTCTTCGTCCATGGAACTGGCGAGTTCAAGGGGTCTCAAATTCCGGACCATCCGGCATCAAGGGCTTACCCGGCAGATCGGCGTGATACAGAACGCCCGGCGATCCCTCTCTCCTTCAGCGGAAGCATTCATCCAGATGATGAGAGCGGCCTGCAAATCGCTGAATTCCCAATTGAACTGACCTGCCCCCCATCAGGTTGGTCCGAGACCGGTCCGTGCTTTTCAGACCGATTCAAGGAGGAGGCCGGTATCTCTGGTAAGCGTTACCGTCCTGAAGCGATCATCGGCAAACTGCGTGAGGCTGTGACCCGCACCGTTTATTGGGAAGAATTGGAGGAGAGGATATCGCCTGCAAAGAACGCGGTGATCCGGTCGCAAGACGCCCACGGTCCCCCGCAGGGAATCGGACATTCCATAAGGGGAAACAAGTTGCGAGCCTGGGCCTTCGGGGTGGGTACAGCCCGATCAGGGAAAGGTTAAACGAACATCTGCGATTGCGATAGTTTCAGTAGTTCAAAAATCTTCTCCGCCTCTTTGGCGGTAATGCGTTTCGGCAACCGCTCCAGGTAGAGGGGAAGATACGGCCGGCTGATGATTTCCACCCCCCGAACCTGCTTTCGTCCCAGGACATCCGCATTGGCAAACAGGAGCAACGGTTGGGGTTTGGGTGCGGATATCCCATGGCTGGTGAGAAGATCCCGTATGGATAATGCCTCCCTCCATCCCTGCTTGATAAAGTCCTTCTCGAACGGTTTCCCGTCGCGCTTCAACATCTCCCCTTCACAGCTGACGACTCCCCGGTGGCTTTTCGTCTCGATGGTGAGGATCCCTTTCGTGGAGATGACGATGTGGTCGATGTTCCCCCTGTTCAAGACGAAGTCATTCACGACGAAATATCCCGCCGGGAGTTCGCCCAGCAGGTTGCCGACATCCTCTTCGGCGACCGCTCCGCGGCGGGCGTCAAGGGCCCTCTTGGAGTGCGCCTCTGCCTTGTCGCCCATTGCCTTTACCCAGAAGATAACAGCGACACCAACAACGACCGTGACGGGCAAACCGATCTTTGCGATCGCCTTGCTGTTCTTGCCGTAAAGGTAGATGCCCGCGAGCAGGATGATCAGGAGGAAGAGCGCTGCTATCCACCGGGCGGCTTCCATCTTTCGGACCCCTGCCCCGGCCTTGTTGTACACCGTCGCTCTCGTCGAATCCGATCCCGCCATCCTCTTCCCTCTCAAGGAATCCGACGATCCTCCCCGCCCGGCGGGGAATCACCGGAGACACAATCCGGGCGCAGCAAGCTGCGCGGCCAGACCGGACTCTCCAGTTCTCTTTTCGGAGGAAGCGGTTACGAACTTTACGGGAAAGAATTTCCTTCGGGAGGGATGCCTGTCTTCAGCGAACGCGCTTCAGATAGATGAGCTTGTCGTCGCCCATCGCGTAGTAGTCGGGAAGTTGCGCGGCGAGGGTGCAGCCGACCTTGTCGTAGAATTGCCGCGTGGAGCCGTAGC
>DAIUKN010000409.1:0-3554 GCA_036848195.1 Bacteroidota bacterium | reverse complement strand
CGTGGCAGCTACCGCCCAATTCGGGCTGAACATTGTCCCTCCGGTGAATGCACTCCTGTTGATCGTCTATTTTGTGCTCGGGTATCTCTTCTACGCGGCGGTTTTCATCGCGGCCGGCTCTCCGTTGACGACGGAGCAGGCCGCGCAGCAGGTAACGTCGTATCTTGTGCTTCTCCTTGTGATCCCGATCGTGCTGGCGCTGCCGGCTATGAAGAACCCCGATGCGACATGGATCAAAGTCCTGACGTTCATTCCGCTCTTGACGCCCACCATGATGGCACTCAGGATTCCCATACAGATGCCGCAGCTTTGGGAGATCGTCCTCACGATCATTATCATGCTCTTGTCGATTTATTTCGGCATGGTGGCGGCAGGACGGATTTTCCGTGTGGGCATCCTGATGACGGGCAAAGCCCCCAGTCTGGCCGAGATTTTGCGATGGATCAAGGAAGGGTAACGATCATGCGAACGGTATGGAGTGCCGCACTTGCGGCTCTGATGCTCTTCGGCTCTCCCGCGTCGAATGGACAGGCGGTGCTTCCCGAACGGGGAGGGTCGGCCGCCTTGAGGGATAACGTGTTTGGTCTGGGTCTGGCGGCGGGGATGGTGTCCGGCATAGGGCTGAGTTTCCGTCATCACCTCCCTTCAGTGTTCAGCTACCAGATAACGGGCGGCATCGTGAAGCCCGGAGACCGGCTGCACTATACGATCGGTGCGGAATTGCAGTTTGATCTCGTGCGGAGTTTTGCGTCACGGTTCTACTTTGCCGGCGGCGCAGGGTACTACTATTCCGGCTCCACCGGCCACAATGAGCTCGAGGGGCCCGGACGGGTTGGCGTTGGTCTGGGGGGGGAGGTTGCCACTTTGAGCGGTATCCATCTGTATGGCGAACTGATGTTCAGCTACTTCACGGACGGCTCGGTTCTCCCGCTTCCGCAAATCGGGATTCACTACTACTTTTATTGATTCTGGCTGAAATTTCTCGTATAATTTTTTCCATGCATACGGTGACCCTTCCGTGACAGCTGAAACCCTGATCTTCGTCCTTCTGGCCGTTGGTGCCGTGGCCTCCGCGATCATGATGGTGGTGCAACGCAATCCGCTCATGAGCGCCCTCTGTCTGATTGCCAACTTCTTCTGCCTCGCCGCCCTGTACCTTCTGCTCCATGCCCAGCTTCTTGCCGTGCTTGAGATCGTGGTGTACGCAGGGGCAATCATGGTCCTCGTGGTATTTGTGATCATGCTCCTGAATCTCGGAGCCGAAAACAGACTTGCAGAGCGCCTGAACATACAAACGATGCTCGGTGTCGCACTTGTTGCGGGTTTGCTCCTGGAGCTTCTCTATGTCCTGCTGGGATCGGGAACGGTACAAGGCCCGGCAGTGGCGACCGAGGGGACGGCCGGGATCGGAACAGTTGAGAGCATGGGTACAGCCCTTTTCGGACAGTTCCTTCTACCGTTTGAAATCACGTCGCTTCTCCTCCTCGCCGCCGTCGTCGGCGCGGTAATCCTTGCGAAGAAACATCTCTAACCATTGCCCATCCTTATGTCAGTCCCCCTTCCGTTCTATCTCGGTCTCAGCGCCGTTCTGTTTACGGTCGGCGTGGCGGGCGTCCTCACCCGGCGGAACGCCATCGTCGTCTTCATGTGCATCGAGTTGATGCTAAATTCCGTTAACCTGACCCTGGTCGCGTTTTCCGCGTTTCTGGGCGACATGACCGGTCAGGCGCTCGTGTTTTTTGTCATGGCTGTAGCTGCCGCAGAGGCGGCGGTGGGGCTGGCCATCGTCATTGCGATCTTCCGGAACAAGCAGACAGTGAATATCGATGAAATCAACATTCTGAAGTGGTAGACACTCCCTCCATGGCTCATCAACTTATCGGCTACGCGATTTTTCTTCCTCTGGTCGGATTCCTCGTCAACGGGCTGCTCGGCCGTACGCTCCGGAACGAAACCCTGATTGGCGCGATCGGAAGCGGGACGGTCGGGATCGCCTTCCTCCTCGCCTGTGCCATGTTCGTGCAGATGCTCGGATTTCCGATCGATGAGAGAACCAAAATCGTGACGCTGTTTCCCTGGATCAGTGCCGGGACGCTCGCGGTCGGGTTCTCGTATCAGGTCGACCAGCTTTCCATCGTCATGATGTTGATTGTGACGGGCGTCGGGTTCCTGATCCACGTGTATGCCATCGGCTATATGCACGGCGACCCGGGGTTCTGGCGATTCTTCGCCTACCTTAATCTGTTCATCTTTGCAATGCTCAACCTGATCATGGCCGACAACTTCCTGCTGCTTTTCCTCGGCTGGGAAGGGGTCGGTCTCTGTTCATACCTGCTGATCGGGTTCTGGTACGACCGCAAATTCGAGAAAGGGACGACGGGCGATGCCGCGAAAAAGGCGTTCATCGTCAACCGGATAGGTGATTTTGGATTTCTGATCGGGATGTTTCTCATTTTCGTGACCTTTGGCACCCTCACGTTTCGAAGCGTCTTCGCCCAGGCCTCGGCCTTCTCTGTGGGAACGCCGGTTATCCTCTGGATGACCCTTGCGCTCTTCGTCGGTGCGACAGGAAAGTCAGCCCAGATTCCTCTGTTCGTCTGGCTCCCCGATGCGATGGCCGGCCCGACACCCGTCAGCGCCCTCATACACGCCGCGACAATGGTCACGGCAGGGGTCTATATGGTCGCGCGCTGTTCTCTGCTCTTTGCACTTGCCCCGGCAACCATGATGGTTGTTGCCGTGATCGGCGCGGCGACGGCCATCTTCGCAGCCAGCATCGGGCTGGTCCAGAACGACATTAAGAAAGTTCTCGCCTATTCCACCGTAAGCCAACTGGGGTATATGTTTCTCGCCCTGGGGGTGGGGGCGTTTGCTGCAGGCATCTTCCACGTCCTGACACACGCTTTTTTCAAAGCTCTGCTCTTCCTTGGCGCAGGCGCGGTCATCCATGCCATGCACGATGAGCAGGATATCCAGAAAATGGGCGGCCTGAAACATCATCTCCCGATTACCTATAGGACTTTCGTCGTCGCTGCGCTGGCGATCGCCGGCATCCCCGTCTTCTCGGGATTCTTCAGCAAAGATGAAATCCTCTGGAAGGCATTCTCACAGGGTCATTGGGCTCTCTGGTTCATCGGTTTCGCCGGAGCCGGCCTTACGGCGTTCTATATGTTCCGCTTGGTCATCCTGACGTTCGAAGGGGACAAACGCTGGGATGCGAACAAGCATCCGCATGAAGCGCCGCTGAGCATGACGGTTCCGCTGATCATCCTGGCGGTCCTTTCGTTGATCGGTGGGTTCGTCGGCGTCCCTGCAAGCCTTGGTGGAAATAATGCGATCGAGCACTTCCTTGATCCCGTTTTTGAACGGGCACACGAGAAGATGGCCCTGTCCGGGCACGATGGCGGAACGCTTGAATATATCCTGATGGCGCTCTCCGTGTGCATAGCCCTGGCCGGCATCATGATGGCGAGAAGGTGGTACCTCAGGAAGAAGGAGTTGCCGGAACGGTTCCGTGAAAAGATCCCGGGCCTCTACAAGGTACTCCTGAATAA
>DAIUKN010000408.1:0-3560 GCA_036848195.1 Bacteroidota bacterium | reverse complement strand
TTTTCTCCCCGACACGGACATAGGTTTCTGTGGACAGCACCGAGAGCATCTTTTCCCAGCCACCGTGGGGGTTTGTCAGAATTCGCGCTGGCGTCAGGCGTACGCGTAGACTCGTTTGCAGATCGATGATCGGATAGAGCTGCTCGGTGGGAATAGAGAGGACGACGTAATCGCCGTCGAACCGTGTCTGGACGAACTCATTCTCATCGGCGACGCCGTTCAGGTTGAGATCGCCCAGATACTGGTAGTTTCCCGTTCCTTTCGCGACGCGTACGAACACCCGTTCAAGTCGCGAGGTGCGTTGCGTTGACACTTCATAAAAGAGGTCCGTCTCCAGAGCCCTGTTCCACTGGGAATAGCGAGACTGGGACCGAACGAGAACGGTTTGTGCGTCCGGGTTCCCGAGCTGTTTGAACGCAGGGAGAACCTTCTTGTCGCGCAGCGTAAGTTCCAGCGAGGAAGAGAGGTTGTTCCAGTCGGAGAGCCGTGCAGTATAGAACTGGGTGAAGGAGTTGGATTTCCTGATCACATCACCATTGAGGAATCCATCATCTGCTCTCCACCCAATCCCCAGCTGAAGAAAGAGTTTCCCGAGGTTTTTGATGGAAACGCCGGGATCGAACGCCTGGAAGCTGTAACTGCCATCCTTCACGGCGGCGGAAGCCAGGGATGATTGACGTTTGTCCTCCGCCTCGTACCGAATGCCGGGGACGATACCGCCGAATGCATACTCTGCGCTCCCCTTCTGCCGGAGCCATGCGCTTCCGTTGTCAGCAGAGAAGTCCTTTGACCGGACATTCTCAATGACGTAGTCAACCTTCGGCAAGCCGGAGGCGTTGACGGCCAGTCCGCCTTCGACACGCGAAGACCGGAAGAGGTCACCCCTGCGAATATCCCCATATCCTCCCCCCACCGAAATGCCGGCCATCGGAAGATAGCGGAGGCTCGCTTCCTGAATACGTTCATCGGATTGACGGAGAGTATCAATCCCCCACTTCCGATTGAACTCGATATCGTTCGTTCTGTCGATTGGGACGAACCGATCCTGGACAACCCTTTCCCGCAGGGCGACGTCGAAGCCCCCAATCGGTGTGCCGCCGATCTTCACGTCCCGCGGATTGTACGCAGCGGAGAATGTGAACGCGCTTCCATTGGTCTCTGATTCCGGAAGCGACGAGAGTCTATTGGCACTGTGGCGGCTGTTGGCGAATTCCCCGGAGACTCGGAGATCGGAGGCTGGCGCAATGTCCAGTGCCACATCAAGCACCTGGTTGGATTCCGGGAGAGGGAGAAAAACGACAGGGAGATAGTCGCCGTTGCCCGGGCCCTTCCATATAAAGACGCCGACCTGCTGCCGGACGTAGTCCCCTTTGCCCGCGCCCACGAAAGAGAAGGAGACGTTGTAGAGAGCGTTGGGGTTTCCGGGGGCGTACCGGTAGAGGCGAATCGGACCGCTGATGAGAACTGTGTCCACCTGAACATAGAATCCGTTGGAATCGACCCGCGTGACGCCACTCTGAACCGCTTTGTTCCGGTCGCCGCCGGCCTGCTGGAGGATCGCCCGTGCGCTGTCAGTGAGAGCGAAATCGATCGGGGCTTCCGGGTCATCCGCTTCGCGCATGTACGTGACGGTAACCTTCGCTTTGTTTGAGAGCACTGCCGAGGAGGCCCGGGCGGCAAAGAGCGACCGCGAGAACTGCCGGTCGGTGTATTCACAATCGATCACGATTCGGGATGCCGAGGTGATCAAACGTCGGGTCGTGAACGTCACTTCCGCCGTCCCGTAGTCGATGGTATAGTCATTCGTCTCGCCGCGAACCTGTCGTTCGCCGTCCAGATAGACTCGTTCGGTTCCCGCGATAATGATGATGGCCCGTTCGCCGTTGCGGCCTGACAGGCGGTAGGGGCCCTGGACGCCGTCGAGCCCCAGGAACGTGTTGGTGTTGAATTTCCCCCGCGTGAGCGCTCCCGCGATTGTCGCCGAGCCGACCGCGAAGTCTGTACGGTATTCTGCGGTTGCCTGGGCACCCTGCAGCTTTCGGCTCAGGCGTGCGAACTCCGGGCCACCGAGCTCCAGATTGAAGTCCCCCAGCGTGGCGGCAACGTCGCTGCTCCGGATTTCGACGAAGACCTTGTCGAATTCCTGGAGCGTCTGTGTTGTGCCTTCGGGTTGAATCGGAGTATTCTCATCGGTCAGCGATGCGGCCACGTCGATGTCTGGCGAGATCTTTCCCGCCAGTTGCAGGCGGAGTCCCGAGGTGAGCGAGAGATCCCGATTTGTTCCCACCGTGAAGCCACGGACGAGGCTTCCACTCTTTTGCAGATTCCTTCCAAAGAAATCATCGACCGTAAACGATGTCGGCGGGCGCGCGAGCCTGAGCGAGTCCCTGCCGGTGCTATCCCGGATCGCAATCAGGCGCCGGCGATAGTAGGATTCCTGGAAGGTGAAGGGGAAGAACGCGTAGAAGGCAGACACCCTCGCCGGCAACGGCGTCCGGGCCAGGAAGCTGCTGTCGAACTTGATCGTCCCCTGTCGATAGTTGATGGAGTAGTCGCTGCCCCGGATCAGGGCCGCGGATCCTTGCAGAAAAAGGGTATCGGTGCCGTTGACGATGAATTGGTGGGGAAGACGGACGAGCGAGTCAGCGAGCGTTGGCGAAAGGGAGATTGAAAAGGTTTCACGTGGCGGAGACGGCTTCGGCGTACTACTCTCTTGCGAGTGAAGGACGGGTCCCAGGAACATTGCCAGTCCGGAGACAACCAGAAGAACGGGGCGCCGTGGAAACTCCGGACGCATGTCGGCGATCCGAGCCATTATGACGCAATATACGCGAATTGGGCCTTGTATTCCAGCGATCCTCGCCGTACATTTCGAAGCATTTGTTCCGGGCACTCGCGTCCGCACATCATCCGGGAGTCAATAGTATGCGTTCAGCGCTTCTCAAGATCGTTGCGGGGATCCTCCTCACCTGCCCCCTTCGAACAGTCAGTGCACAAGAGACCGAGCCCAGGGGATTTCTCGGCATTGAATGGGGAGAATCCGTCGAGTCGGCAAAGAATAAGTTGCTGAGAAGATCTGGCGTGGTTATGGACACACTCATGCTTGATGCAACCCACCGGCGGCTCCTATTGAGCATGGGTGAATTCCTGGATGAACCAGTGGACACCTGGAATCTGGAGTTCATTAACAACAAATTCTTCTGGGTGAAGATCATTCTGGACAGCCAGAATTTCACGGGGATCGAGGCCATTCTCAGGATGCGCTACGGAGATCCTTCGGTTAGCACTATCAACAGGCTCGAATGGGAATTCCCTGATGCTGCCGTCCGGTTTGTGGCAAACACGCCGCCGGGGCACACAGGAATCGTTCTGTGGAACAAGCGACTTTATCAGATGAAGATGCAGCAGACGGAGATGCATGACAAGGAGAAAAGGTTCAACATGCTGCGACAGCTCGATTAGAGCTCTTGCACCGCGGAGACGTCTTTTGTATCTTTCGGTATGCCAAAGTGGCGGAATTGGTAGACGCGCTGGACTCAAAATCCAGTCTGGCTCACACC
>DAIUKN010000407.1:0-3563 GCA_036848195.1 Bacteroidota bacterium | reverse complement strand
TCATCAAATGAATGGGGGGCGTGATCCGTCGCAATGACGTCCACTGTTCCGTCCTTCAGACCTTGTTTAAGCGCCTCGACATCCTCTCTGGTCCGCAGCGGCGGGTTCATCTTGGTGTTCGTATTGTAAGAGCGAACCGCCTCGTCGGTAAGGACAATATGATGGGGTGTAACCTCACACGTCACCCGGAGGCCCTTGGCCTTCGCCTGCCGGACCAGGTCCACGCCCCCGGCCGTGCTCATGTGTGCCACGTGATACTGACCCCCGGTGAACTGGGCAAGCCGGATGTCCCGGCCGATCATGATGTCTTCGGCTGCGGACGGCATCCCCGGAAGACCCAGGCTGGTCGCTGTGAAGCCCTCGTTCATAACGCCACCCTTCGTCATCGGCATATCCTGCGCGTGCTGGATGATCGGCTTTCCGAACATCGACGAATACTCCAGCGCGCGACGCATGATTTCCGCATCGTACACGGGATCACCGTCGTCCGTGAACGCCACGGCCCCCGCTGCAGAGAGCTCGGCAAGGGGTGCCAGATGCTCTCCCTTCCGGCCGGCCGTCACGGCGGCGACCGGATAGACGTCCACCAGGCCGTTCAGGGCAGCGCGGGCTTTACTCTGGATCGTGCGGATCACCGACTCGTCGTCGATAGCCGGCTTCGTATTCGGCATACAGCAGACCCCGGTGAATCCTCCCGCCGCAGCCGCCGTGCACCCTGTCAGAACAGTCTCTTTGTACTCGAATCCCGGCTCGCGCAGATGAACGTGCATATCGAGAAACCCGGGAGCAATGATTCTGCCCCCCGCGTCAATCACCTGAGCCGAAGGGATCGTGAGGGATTTTCCAATTCGCTCGATGCGCCCGTCCGCAACATGGATATCCAGTGCTTCGTCACGGCCTGAAACGGGATCGATGAGCCTTCCGCCTTTGAGCAAGATCTGCATGATGAGTATTCCTGCGAGAGTCCGGGATTCAGTTCTTTGTCGAAAGCAGATAGAGGACAGCCATCCGGATCGCCACACCGTTCAGCACCTGCTGAAGAATGACGGAGTTTTCGCTATCGGCAACTTCAGCTGAAATCTCGACGTCGCGGTTGATGGGACCCGGATGCATGATGGTAATGTCCCGCCCGGCCTTTTCCAGCCGCTGGCGGGTGATGCCGTAGTAGTTGTGATATTCCCGGATCGTCGGGAAGAGCCGGCCCGCATCACGTTCCAGTTGGATCCGGAGGACATTCAGCACATCGACCTTCGGCAGAACATCGTCGATGTGGTGAAACACGCCGACGCCGAGCTTCTCGATCTCGCGGGGGATCATCGTGGCAGGCCCGCATACCGAGACCTGTGCCCCCATGGTCAGCAGCCCGTAAATGTTCGAGCGGGCCACACGGCTGTGGGAAATGTCGCCAATGATGCACACGTGAAGTCCTTCAAGTCGGCCCAGTTTTTCGCGGATCGTGTACATGTCGAGCAGTGCCTGGGTCGGATGTTCGTGCCCGCCATCCCCCGCATTGATCACGTTTGCATCGATCACCCGGGCAAGATAATGGGGCGCACCCGCCGCGGAGTGGCGCATGACCACCATGTCCACCTTCATTGCTTCAATGTTGCGCGCGGTATCTTTCAGCGTCTCCCCTTTGCTCACACTGCTCCCGCTCGCGGAGAAGCCCAGGACATCAGCCGAGAGGCGCCGTTCGGCCAGCTCGAACGAGAGGCGAGTCCGCGTTGAGTTTTCAAAGAAGAGATTGGCAATGGTCTTGCCCTGCAGGGGCGGTACCTTCTTGATCGGGCGATCAAGGACTTCGCGGAAGGAGACCGCGGTATCCAGGATGAGCTGGATATCCTCCCGTCTGACTCCGTCCAGCCCGAGGAGATGTCTGCTCTGAAGCGGCATCGTCGTTTTTCCTTTGTCTGGGTTACTCTGGGATTTCTGGATGCATCAGGAGGACGGCATCCTCCCCATCCACTTCACGCATATGCACACGAATCGATTCCGCCGACATGGTGGGAACATTCTTGCCGACGTAATCGGCCCGGATCGGCAGCTGCCGGTGTCCGCGGTCGATCAAAACGGCAAGCTGGATGGTCCGCGGCCGGCCGAGATCAATCAGTTCATCCAGCGCGGCGCGAATGGTTCTGCCGGTGAACAGGACGTCATCAATAAGGATCACATCCTTGCCGTTCAGGTCAAAGAGGATCTCCGTCCCTTTGAGCTGCGGCTGCTCCAGCTTCCCCAGGAGGTCGTCGCGGTACAGGGTGATATCCAGCGAGCCCACGCTCAGAGTACAACCTTCGACTCTCTCAATCACCGAAACGATACGGCGGGCTATGAACTCTCCGCGGGTCCGGATGCCGACGATGACGATGTTCCCGGCCCCCTTGTTCCGTTCGAGGATTTCATGCGCCAGGCGCGTGATGGTCCTCTCGAATCCTGCTTCGTCAATAATCTGCGCTTTGGTCTTTCTCATGGGGTGAGCTCCGGATGCTGAAGAGGTGGAACAGCGAGATGAGGGGACAAAAAAAACCTCCACTCCCAAGTCGCGGGATGGAGGTTTTCAGCTAACCACAATCGGCAATCCACAATCACATCTCCCTTTCCTGCCTCACGGTGCAGGAATTAAAGGTGAGTGGGCGATATAGGACTTGAACCTATGACCTCACGGATGTGAACCGTGCGCTCTAAACCAACTGAGCTAATCGCCCGTCATTACAATATACGAAAGCACGCCTGGGAATGCAAGCCGACATCATCTCCCGCTCACCGCAGGCAGTGCAGGGCCAGTGCCACGATGGCGCCCCAGGCAAGAACCCGGAACTCGCCCGATGAAAGCGCAGCCTCCACCTCGCTCCTGGTGAGCATGACCAGCTCTTGATGCTCCAGATCGTCGGTCTGTCGCTCTCTGACCTTCTTCGTCCCGAGGGCAAGAAAGAGGTGCGCTGTCCCGGCACCGCGGTTGCCATCGACGGCGTACCGGCCGAGGTCGACCCATGCAGCGGCTTCGTGGCCCGTTTCTTCGAGAAGCTCGCGCTTGGCTGCGGGGAGCGGTTCCTCCCCTTTTTCAATGTATCCCCCGACCGGGGCCATGACAACCCCTTCGACGGCGTATTTCGTCTGCCGGAAGAAGAGGAACTTTCCCTCTTCGGTCACCGCCACAACATTCACGTAATCGGGCGTGATCACCCAGGGCCAATCCTTGATCATCCTCCCGTCAGGAAGGCGGACTCCATGGTTCTCCACCACAAGGAACTTTCCGAGGTCGAGGATGATCCGACGGTCGACGGTCTCCCAGGTCTTCATAGTGTGCTTTCGCAAATGATGATACGAATTGAATCGCCACGGACTTACGTCCGTAGTCCCCAAGCCCTCAACCCTATTCCTCCGCCCCAAAATACTCCTTGATCTTCGCCGCCACTTTTTCCCCCACGACTTCCCCCAGCTGCTCAGTGGTTGCGAACTTCACTCCCTGGACCGACCCGAAGGCCTCAAGCAGCTCATGAGCCCGCTTCTTGCCGATCCCCTCGATCAGGGCAAGCTCAGTCTGGAGCGTCCTCTCCGCACGCAGC
>DAIUKN010000406.1:0-3579 GCA_036848195.1 Bacteroidota bacterium | reverse complement strand
ACGGCTTTGTAGAGCTCCTGCAGTGTCGGTGCGGTCTGACTGACTTGCGAGATACGATAGATGCTGTTTTCGACTTTCCCCCGTTCTTTCTCGCCTGTTACGTCCATAATGAGACCGATCAGGTCGTGGACTGTGCCATCGGCACTCCGGGTGAACGGAGTGATCCTCCCCCGGAACCACCGCCAGTCGCCACCGGCATCGCGGACCCGATACTCAGCCTCCATGACCTCCCCCTCGCCTGCCGTACGCGCTGCCAGATCGAGTTTCTTGAACAGCTGAAGGTCCTCCGGATGAACCACCGATTCCACCCAGGCCGGTCCGGCCTGAAGACGGCCGTAGCCGAGGACTTCGGCGATGCTGCGATTCATGTAAACATCGCGGTTCTCTACCGCATCGTACACATACATGATGTCCGGTGTCGCCTCGGCGATCCTCTGAATGAAGCGCTGGCTCTCCTGGAGCTCCTTTTCCACTCTGCGCCGCTCTGTGATATCCTGCATCTGCGCGATGAAGTGAAGCGGCACCCCGGAATTGTCCCGGATGAGGCCCGCCACAACCTGCACCCAAACCGCATCTCCGTTTTTGTGAACATATCGCTTCTCGGCACGAATCGTGGGAAAATCTCCCGCGAGCAGGCTCTGAAGAGCAACGAGGCACGCCTCCAAATCCTCCGGATGAATGATCTCCTTAACACTTCGGGCGACGAGCTCTTCCGCGGAGTAGCCGACGATGGCGCAGAGCGACGGATTGACCTGGAGGAACCTCCCATTCGTGGAGATGAGCGCCATACCGATCGGCGTCGAATCGAATGCCGTTCTAAACCGGCTCTCGCTTTCCCGCAACGCCGACTCGGCTCTCTTTCGTCCTGAGATGTCCCGCAGCACCACGACAGCGCCCATGAACGAATCCGTTCCCGCACGAACAGGCGTAATTGTCCGGTCGACCGGCGTGGCAAGGCCGGTCCTGGAAACGACGACGCTGTGATTGACGCGGTTCATCGGGATGCCGGAATGTATGACGCCGGCGACCGGGTCCTCTTCAGGCTGGCGGGTGTCTTCGTGGACGATGGAGCAGACTTCGCTGAACCTTCTGCCGATTGCCTCTGCTTGCTCCCATCCCGTGAGTGCTTCGGCAACAGAGTTCATCAGGGAGATCCGACCGTCCGCGTCGACGCTGATCACGGCATCCCCGATGCTGTTGAGAGTGACCGCCAGGCGGCGTTCATTCTCACGCAGCCTCCTGTCGGTTGCGTGCTTGTACAGCGCCATTTCGATATTCGCAAAGAGCTCGCGCTCTTCAAACGGCTTGAGGATATACCCGAAGGCCTCGGTGATCTTGGCCCGTTGCAGCGTCCCTTCATCGGAATGCGCCGTCAGGAAAACCACCGGGAGATCATACTGTTGACGGATCTGTTCCGCAGCCACAATGCCGTCGATGTCCCCCTGCAGCGTGATGTCCATGAGGACGAGGTCAGGCCGGAGTTCCCCTGCCTTCTCCACCCCCTCCTCTCCCGAAGACACCATCGCACAGACGGCGTACCCTCCGTTTTCCAGTCTGATACGGAGGTCGCTCGCAACAACGCGCTCGTCTTCAACGACAAGAATCTTCGATCTGTTCATCAACAGTGGTTCCCTCGGAAACGCGTTTCGGTTATGGACGGCATAACTCGCGCTGCCACATATCCTCGAACATGTCTATCGAAAGCCATGCCACCAATGAGGGGCGATTGTGGCCTGGAAACATCGAAGGATGAGGAGCAGAGATGGTAAACTCTACAAAAGGGATGGGCAAAAGCACCTTCTGAAGCCCGAAGGGCGGGGGCAGCTCTGCGGGGCGCCGGTGTGGTGACACGTGCTCTAGACCGGGCGGTCGAGGATGTCCCTCACGGCCTTGAGAAACTCGGGGGGATGAAAGGGCTTGTGAATCATCTGCAGTTTTTCCCGTTTCAACAGAGCATCAGCTATCTGGTCGGGCATGTACCCTGTGCAGAAAAAGGCCCGGACAGAAGGGTTCACCTTCTTGAGCTCGACGTACGTCTGGCTGCCGTCCATTCCAGGCATCATGAGATCCAGTATGACCAGGTTGATTTCGCTGGAGCGGCGGCGATAGATATCCAACGCCTCCTGGCCATTGGCGGCAACAAGCACGGTATATCCTTCTTCTTCAAGAAGTTCCTTTGCAAGCTCCTGCATCGTTTCTTCGTCGTCCACCACGAGCACCAATTCGTTTCCGCCCCTTGCGGCAGGCGCGACCGCTGCCGGCTTTTCAGGGACGGTTGATTTGCGAACCGCCGGGAGAAACACGCGAAACGTTGTGCCGATCCCGACCTCGCTCTCTACCAGGATCGCCCCGCCATGATTACGAACAATCGTGTAGACGACGGACAGGCCCAGGCCTGTTCCCTGCCCGCGCTCCTTCGTCGTAAAAAACGGATCGAATATCCTGTCACGGATCTCCGGGGTCATGCCTGTTCCATTGTCAGTCACCCGCAGCTCCATGCAGAGCGGATTCCCACCTCCAAGCAGTTCCGGACCGACATCCTGCCCCACCGTCGCGGTGCGTGCCTCGAGACTCAGCGTCCCTCCCGAAGTACCGTGTCGTGCTACAACGGCATCCCTGGCATTCACGCAGAGATTGATGAGCACTTGATAGAGCCCGCCATGGTCGCCAAGTATGTCGTGGACGGGTTCGTGCACCCGGCTCGTGAAAGCGATGCTGCGCGGGAACGCCTCGGTGCAAAGAGTGGCAATCTCCTCGACGAGCCGGTCGACATTCACAGGAGCGTTTTCACGCTTGCCTGCGCGGGCGAACGAGAGGAGTTTGGAGGAGAGCTCGGCTCCACGGGTCGCTGATTTCTCGATCGTCTGGCTGTACTTCAGGACCCTCTCCGGATCCCCGGCATGCTTCCTGATCTGCAGCGCAAAACCGAGCACGTTGTTCAGGATGTTGTTGAAATCGTGAGCGATCCCGCTAGCCAAGGTTCCAATGCTCTCCATCTTCTGAGACTGGTGCAATTGGTCCTCAAGCCGCTTCCGGCGTGTGTCGTCGAACATATACCCTTTGTAATCCACCAGATCCCCGTCCGCATCGAACCGTCCAATTGCATTCTCAACCACATGCACCCGGATGCCGTCGGGACGGACCAGCTCCTTCTCGTAGTACGTCAGTTTCCCCTCCTTCCGGAGCCGTTCAAAGAAGTGATTGCGTGAACGCGCGTCGGGGTACAGCGCCAGAAGATTCTGGCGCCGGGCCGCCTCGATGGTCGGGAATCCGAAAATTCCCAGGTACGCGGGATTGCACTCCAGAAGCCGGCCGTCCGGCGTGGCCACGTAATCCCCGGTGAGGTCGTCCTGGAAGAAGTCGCGGTATCGCTGCTCGCTCTCCCGCAACTTCGCCTCCATCCGGTGCTTGGACAGCGCCATGGCAATGGTGATGTGGAGGTCACGCGCTCCGAACGGTTTCAGGATGTAGCCGAATGCCTCGGTGACCCGTGCCCGCTGCAGTGTTTGTTCGTCAACAAACGCCGTCAGATAGACCACCGGGATGCCGTAAAGATCCCGCACCCTGTCCGCGGTCGCG
>DAIUKN010000405.1:0-3581 GCA_036848195.1 Bacteroidota bacterium | reverse complement strand
CGCGCATACTCCGAAAAGAGCGAATCCCATCTGCTTTCCAGTTTGCCCCCGCGGTCAATCGCCGATCGGAAAACCTTCAGAGCCTCATCAGGGATGTAAAATGTCTTCCCCGGATCCCAGCCATACCGTCTCTTTGTGAGCGCAACTTCTTCTTCGCCAAGCGGCGAGCCGTGCGCTTCGGCGCTGTCCTGCTTATGCGGACTGCCGTACCCGATGTGCGTCCGGAGCTTGATCAGCGAAGGCCGGCGGCTTTCCTCTTGTGCGGCAACGAGGGCCTTCTCAAACGCCGCCAGATCGTTTCCGTCCCCGCCGACCGTTTGCACGAACCAACCGTACGCCTCGTAACGCCGGGCAACATCCTCGGTGAACGAGATGGACGTATCGCCGTCGATGGTGATTCGATTGTCGTCATAAATGACAATCAGATTATCCAGACCGAGGTGCCCGGCGAGTGAACTGGCCTCCGCAGAAACGCCTTCTTCGAAACACCCATCACCGGCGAAGACATAGATCCGGTAATCAATCACTGGAAACCCATCTCTGTTGAAGTACTGCGCAAGGTACTTTTCCGCGATCGCCATCCCGACCGCGTTGCCCACCCCCTGCCCCAGCGGACCCGTGGTGACCTCTACGCCCGGTGTATGACCATATTCGGGGTGGCCCGGCGTCTTGCTCCCCCATTGCCGGAAGTTCCTGAGCTCGTCGAGCGGCAGGTCGTAACCGGTCAGATGCAGGAGCGAATAGAGCAGCATGCATCCGTGCCCGGCCGAGAGGACGAAGCGGTCGCGGTTCACCCACTTGGGGTCATGCGGGTTGTAGCGGAGATGCCTGGTCCAGAGGTGGTACCCCGCCGGCGCCATTCCCATGGGCATCCCGGGATGTCCGGATTTCGCCTTTTGAATCGCATCTATGGAAAGACAGCGAATGGTGTTGATGCAAAGCTCATCGAGCGGTGAAAGACTCGGGTGCCGTGGTAGGGCGAGATCAATCGGAGAGGTGGTCTGCGCAGAATTCATGGGTTAGGAAGGCCAATTGTGTCTCGTGTATTGAAGATAGGGAAAAATTGCTGACTTTCAATGGATTTTCGATCATTGGGGCTTGTCTTCGTCCGATTCAGACCGTACATTCCGTGTGTAGCCAAATCGACCGCAACTTCCCACACGAACACCTTCGAGGAGGGGATATGCGCCCGCCACTCAACACAAAGCTGTTCCTCTATGCTGCTGTCGCCGTTTTTGTTGTTCATTCCATCTGGCTGGTCCTCATGTCACGGCTTGTCCTCTGGCCTCTTTTCGATCCCACCGCAGCTTCAGCACCGGTCCCGGAAAATATCTGGACCCTGAGACTGTGGACATATCTGGCCCGTGCCATTTTCTGTCTCGCGTTTGTCCTCATCTTTACTCGCGGATACGAAGGGAAAACGGGTGTTGGCGAAGGTGCACGATATGGGCTCCTGGTTGCAGTCATGATGTTTCTCCCAGGCCTCGTAATGAATTTCACGGTGTCACCCCCTCTCCCGACGGGCTATATTGTCACTCGATGCATCTTCGAAATGATAGGCGCGATCGTTATCGGTGTGCTCGCGAACATGATTTACCGGCCAAGGGAAATCAAGACCGGCATATAGGTGCTCTCTTTCCGGCGCCATACCGACTTCACGGTATGACATCGTGAAGAAATCGGAGGTGAGGCATGAAATGCCTGATCCTCTTCATCTGTGTCCTGTTGACAGGATGCGTTGCCACTCAACAGGAGAGCATCCCTGCTGACCAGCCCGAACTCATCAGCATGGCTCCGTTTCCAAGGATACTTTCCACCGCCCCGATGGAGGGCTTCAAGCTGAATGTCCTGTTGCATGTCGCTGAGGATGGAACCGTTGCCGATGTGAGAATGCTCGGGTCGGGGGGAACGCTGGAATGGGACTCTCTGGCGGTTCAGTCGATGAAGAAGTGGCGATTCACCGTACCGCGCCGCGACGGCATTCCGGTCAGCCTCTGGATCCGGAAAGTCGTGATCGTCCAGATCCAGGAGCGCATAATGAGGAACATCGGCGAGCTCGTGTTCGCTACACGAAAGGACGCGGACTCGCTCTATTCGCTCATCAGAACAAGCGCCGATTTCGACAGCCTGTCCAGACACGTCTGGGGGACGGTCTCAGGTGAATTCGGCCAGTATCTTGGACCTGTCGATCTCGCGGTCTTTCCCCAACACGTCAGGGTAGTGCTTGAGAAGCTGAGAGAAGATGAAGTCACCCGCCCCATCCGGGTGGGAGATACGTTCGTAATTTACAAGAGATTCCGAAAGGACTACGTTCCTCCGTCAGGTCGATCGGGCGCCGGTTGCTCTGCCTGAGATCGCTTTGTAGTGATTGATCAGCCCGTTTGTTGACGCGTCGTGTGTCGTGACCGCGTCGGGGGCCGTCATTTCAGGCAGGATCACTTTCGCGAGCTGTTTTCCCAGCTCGACTCCCCACTGATCGAACGAGTTGACGTTCCAGATGACTCCCTGGACAAAGATCTTCTGCTCGTACATCGCAATCAGTGACCCCAACGTCCGCGGCGTGAGCTTACGGAAAAGGATAGAATTCGTCGGCCTGTTTCCCGCGAAGACTTTGTGAGGCAGAAGCTCGTCCAGCTCCCGCCCTTTGTGCCCTGAATCCACCAGCTCCTGCCGGGCCTCCGCTTCCGTCTTCCCTTTCATCAGCGCTTCTGTCTGGGCGAAGAAGTTGGAGAGGAGAAGCATGTGGTGATCTCCAATCGGATTGTGCGATTCGATTGGCGCAAGGAAATCGGCAGGAACAAGCTTCGTTCCCTGGTGAATAAGCTGGTAGAATGCGTGCTGCCCATTGGTCCCCGGTTCGCCCCAGATCACTGGCCCGGTTGAATAGTCAACCCTCTCCCCCGTTTTCGACACGCTCTTTCCGTTGCTTTCCATGTCGCCCTGCTGGAAATAAGCCGGGAAGCGGTGCAGGTATTGGTCGTACGGAAGAATGGCATGTGACTCGGCGCCGAAGAAGTTGTTGTACCACACACCCAGAAGAGCGAGGATGACCGGAATGTTCTTTTCGAGAGGAGTCGTCCGAAAATGTTCGTCCATGGCGTGAGCGCCGGCAAGCAATTCCTCAAAGTTGTCCATGCCGATGAAGATCGCAATGGAAAGACCAATGGCCGACCAGAGGGAGTAACGGCCGCCGACCCAGTCCCAGAACTCGAACATATTCTTCGTATCGATTCCAAATCGGGCCACTTCCGGTCCGTTCGTCGAGAGCGCGACAAAGTGCTTCGCGACGGCCGCCGGGTCGCGCGCGGCGTTGAGAAACCATTCTTTTGCCGTCACGGCGTTGGCGATGGTCTCCTGTGTGGTAAAAGTCTTGGAGGCGATAATGAAGAGGACCGTCTCCGGATTCACCAGCTTTAGCGTCTCGGCGATGTGCGTCCCGTCTACGTTGGAGACAAAATGAACATTCAGGCCCCGTTTCCCGTAGAATTTAAGCGCCTCCGTCACCATGACAGGACCGAGATCGGATCCCCCGATCCCGATGTTCACAACGTCGGTTATCCCCCTGCCCGAATAACCTCTCC
>DAIUKN010000404.1:0-3587 GCA_036848195.1 Bacteroidota bacterium | reverse complement strand
TTGAACACCGCCGGCATGTCGAAAAGACAATCCGGGGCGAAGAAGAGAGCTTCAATCAGACACTCGATCGCGGTCTGGCGATTTTCGAGTCGGTCATCGAGCGGATCGGCCACTCCACCGTATTCCCGGGCGAGGATGCCTTCAAGCTGTACGATACCTTCGGGTTTCCCATAGACCTGACGCAGATGATGGCCGAAGAGCGCGGACTCAGAGTAGACCTTGGACAGTACTCCACGCTGATGGAGGAACAACGGGCCACTTCGCAGAACGTCCCCAAAACAGCGATGGTGGAAGACCCATCCGAGCTTTCGGGCTACGCCCGGGAATTCAAGGAATCGCGGTTCGTGGGGTACGAGCAGCTGGAGACGCGCACAACGGTGGACCACGTTGCGGACGGCAAGGTCCTCGCGCTCGAACAGACTCCGTTCTACGTCCGTTCGGGGGGGCAGGTCGATGACGTTGGCGTGATCGAGGGAGAGGGCTTTCTCGCCGAAGTTCTCGTTTCCTACAAGACCGAAAACAGGATTCTTCACCGGGTCAACATCCTGCGCGGCGATGCATCGGCGATTTCCGGCAAACCGGTGCGCGCCCGCGTCGACGTCCAGCGACGCCACAATACGGAGCGAAACCATTCAGCAACGCACCTGGTCCACGAGGCGCTCCGACGTGTGCTCGGAACGCACCTGCAGCAACAGGGATCACTCGTGGCGCCGGACCGCCTCAGATTCGATTTTAACCACTTCGAGAGGATCACCCCGGATCAAATCCGGGCGATCGAGGATATGGTGAACGAGAAGATCGGCGGGTCCATCGCTGTCCACGCGCTGAACGACCCGAAGGCGTGGCTGACCATCGACGAGGCAAAGCTGCGTTACCCGAATGTGAAGATGTTCTTCGGCGACAAATACGGTGAGCGTGTCAGGATCGTCGAGATCGACCCGCAGTTCTCGGTGGAGCTCTGCGGCGGGACGCACGTGCACAACACGAGCGATATCGGGCTCTTCAAGATCATCAGTGAGTCGAGCATCGCCAGCGGCATCCGGAGAATCGAGGCGGTAACGGGTGACGGGCTGCAGCAGTACATCGAGCAGCAGATCCACCGGGTCGGCACACTCGACGACACACTGGGAAGGCTGATCGAGGAAAAGGAGCGGCTCGAGCGGGATCTGGGAGAGGTCGCGCGACCCGGGTCTGCCCTCCCCCGGGGAAGAATCCCGTCCGGCACGGTGCCGGCATCCAGCACGTTGCTCGCCGACGTCGAGTCGCTCATCCGGGAACGGGAAGAGGCGATCGAACGGGTGGCCCGGGAAACGCGTGAACTGGAGAAGGATCTCTCGCGTCAGCGGGTCCAGGATGCATCTTCATCCATCGACGGCCTGATCGCCTCCGGCGCGCCGGTCGACGGCTTCTCCGTTGTTTCGGCGACCGTCGACGCGAAAAGCATCGAGGAATTGAAAAGCCTGGGCGATGCGCTGCGCGGGCGGCTGAAGGCCGGCGTCGGAATCCTCGCAAGCGTCATCGATGGCAAGGTCGCGCTCGTGTGTGTCGTCACCGACGACCTGATCAAACGAAGAAATCTGAAGGCAGGCAAGATCGTCGGGGCCGTCGCAAAGCAGCTGGGAGGAGGAGGAGGAGGACGGGACCACCTTGCCACTGCCGGGGGGAAGGACGTGGCGAAACTGGAGGAGACCATGAAGAACTCCGCCGGCATCGTCCGCTCGATGCTCGAGAACGGACCCTGAAGTGTCCGTACGGTCACCACAGATGTGACATTCACGCCACAACACCGATCAGACGCCATGCCCCACCTCCCACTCACAATTCTCGCCCGCCAGGCATTCATCGAAGACGAACTGAATGCCAGCGCTGCCACGAAGAAGAGGATCTTTGAACAGTGCGCCGACAGAATCATCAAGGCGGTCGACGCCGTCATTAAAGCATTGAATGCGAAAAACAAGATCCTTCTGTGCGGCAACGGGGGGAGCGCTGCGGACGCGCAACACCTTGCAACCGAGTTCGTGATCCGGATGGACCCCGCAATCAAGAGACCGGGCATTCCGGCGATCGCCCTGACGACCGACACGTCAATGCTCACCGCGGGCGCAAACGACATCGGATATGACAATGTCTTTGCACGGGCCGTTGAGGCCCTCGGCTCCCGGGGCGACGTCCTCATCGCGATCAGCACGAGCGGGAAATCCGAGAGCGTCAACCGCGCCGTCCAGATGGCCAGGAGCAAGGGGATGACAACGATCGGGTTCCTGGGGAAAGACGGAGGTGCGACGAAGGACCTCGTCGATATTCCCATCATCGTCCCCTCGGACGACACACAGCGAATCCAGGAGGGCCATATCACGATCGGGCATATTCTCTGCGCTCTCGTCGAACGGGAGATGTACGGTCAGCAGTGATGCGCACAGTGGCACGGATATCCGGGACCTGCAACAGATGACCAATCAACGCCGCGGCGATTTTCTTGTCCCCTTCCTCACCGTAGCAAGCGACGCTCTTGCCATCGAGGCGGCCTTCATTCTTTCGTATTGGCTCCGCTTCCGAAGCTGGATTTTCGACTCGCTGGGTTTTCTTGACGCCAACGCTCCTCCGATATCCGGTTATCTCGCCGGCTCGGCCTTCGTCATCCTGATCTGGCTTCTCCTTTTCAACGGACGAAAGATGTACGGCGGGCGACGCAATGTGAATCTCTTCGATGAGCTCGTCAATGTTATCACGGTGGTCAGCATCGGCATGCTCATCGTGATGAGCGCAGCGTTTTTCTACCGCGAGTTTTCATACTCCCGTGTCGTCTTCGGACTCATCTGGGCAACCTCCATTGTCTTCATCACGTTTGGCCGCGCCCTCGTGCTCTGGCTCGAGCGACGGCTTTACCGCAAGGGCCACAATCTTCAGGAGGCGATTCTCATCGGGAGCGACAGCCTCGCCAACCAGGTCTACTCCAGACTGCACGGCCATCCGTCGTTCGGGATCCATATTATCGGCTATTTCGCCGATGCGCCGGCTCACGAGGAGCTGACACTCTCCCGCGCGTCCTATCTCGGACCGGTGCCCGGGGCGCCGGACTTCATACAGAAGAACGGGATCGAGCTCGCATTCCTCGCACTCCGCTCGCAGGACCATGCTGCCCTGTTCGATCTGATCACCGCCTGCGAGGGACTGACCATCGAATTCATGATGGTCCCCGACGTGCTGGAACTGCTGACCAGCCAGGTGAAGGTCAGGGAATTGGAGGGCGTTCCGTTCCTGAAGATCAAGGGGATCCCTCTGACGGCATGGGGACGGATCACCAAAAGGGCGTTTGACATCCTGATCGCGGGATTGGCGCTCCTCCTCCTTTCCCCCGTGATGCTGATGATCGCCCTGCTGATCCGGCTGGACTCGAAAGGCCCGGTTCTTTTCAGACAGAAGCGGGTTGGCCTTGACGGGCGGGAGTTCACCATGTTCAAGTTCCGTTCGATGATCCCCGGTGCGGAGCGATTTGACCAGCAGGCGGGACTGGGCGTGCGCAACGACCCGCGCCGGACGCGCATCGGGTCGCTCCTCAGGATAAGTAGCCTGGATGAATTGCCGCA
>DAIUKN010000403.1:0-3588 GCA_036848195.1 Bacteroidota bacterium | reverse complement strand
GACTTGCCCGAAATCCCTTTCTCCCGGAGTAAGGGGGGGTGAGTCTGGAAGTTGCTCTGACTCTTTGTTCTCAGCTTTCGGAATGCCACCGGCGCTGCCGATGGCACTGTACGTGTGCAAGGTGCCGTCATGCGCCTGCATTTGTGACCATCACAGGGAGAGGTCTATGAGAAAACTGGAGGTTCTGGGTCTTGTTGGGGTCCTGCTTTTCTGCAGCGGATATTCCGGGGTCGCCGGGGATTCGAAGATGCGCATAGCGGTGATCCCGAAAGGGACGACGCATGTCTTCTGGAAATCAGTTGAAGCGGGAGCCCAGGCCGCAGGGAAAGAGCTCGGCGTGGAGATCATATGGAAAGGCCCGGTGAAGGAGAATGATCGCGCTCTACAAATCTCGATTGTGGAGCAGTTCGTCAATGAAGGCGTCTCGGGCATCGTGCTTGCCCCGCTGGATTTCGATGCGCTGGCGCGGCCGGTCGCAACGGCCCGGGAAAAGCGAATCCCCGTCGTGATCTTCGACAGCGCGTTGCGGGGTGAACCTGGGAAGGATTTCGTCAGTTTCGTTGCCACCAACAACAGGAAGGGGGGGAGCATCGGCGGCGAACATCTTGCCAAACTCCTGGGCGGCAGAGGGAAGGTGGTTTTGTTGCGTAATATGGTCGGTTCTGCCAGTACGATGGAGCGAGAGGAGGGGTTTCTCGAGACCATCGCAAAAAGCAAAGATATCCAGGTCATCGTGAGCAACCGGTATGCGGGTCCCACTGCCGGAGAAGCTAAGACCGCGAGCATGAATCTGGTGGACAAGCTCAGGGAAGCAGACGGCATTTTCTGCTCGAATGAATCGGCGACACTCGGCATGCTCCTGGCACTCCGACAGAACAATTTGACCGGCAAAGTCAAGTTTGTGGGCTTTGATGCGTCCCCCGCGCTGGTTGAAGCCCTCGAAAAGGGGGAGATCAAGGCATTGGTCGCCCAGAATCCGACACGGATGGGTTACGAAGGGGTGAAGATCGTGGTTGCGCACATCAAGGGGGCCAAAGTGCTTCCAACGGTTGACACCGGCGTGGAGTTGATTACCAGCGCGAATCTCAACGAGCCATTGATCAGAGCGCTTCTCGGAAGACCGTAAGCGCAGAAGGGAGTGTCCTGCGCCGTCACACTGCTTTCGTCGGCCAATGCCCGAGCAAATTGTGAATGAAGATTTCATAACTTGTACCTGGTAAGTGATTCGCCTCAGAGGAGGATTTTCGACTTGCCCGATCGGTTGCCCCCGCTCCTTCAGATGCACGACATCCGGATGCAGTTCGGTGCGACCGTCGCACTCGACGGCGTTGATCTCCTTGTGGAGCAGGGGGAAGTCCTCGCGCTTGTTGGCGAGAACGGTGCGGGAAAGAGCACGCTGATGAAGATCCTTTCGGGGGCGTACCAGCCTGATGCGGGAGAGATGCGTCTGGATGGGCAGCCCTACCGTCCGCGGGGCCCCCATGACGCACGGCGGGCTGGAGTGGGGATGATCTATCAGGAGCTCTCCCTTGCGCCACATCTGTCTGTTGCAGAGAATATCGTACTGGGAATGGAGCCGGTCACATGGGGCCTGGTGCGGCGATCCGAAGTGCTGGATCGGGCGCGCGAGGCACTCGCCCAGCTCGGCCATCGGGAAATCGACGTCAGAACCCGCGTCGACAGTTTCCCTCTTGCCATCCGGCAGCTCGTGGAAATTGCCAGGGCAATCGCGATCGGCTGCCGGGTGCTTGTGATGGACGAGCCCACCAGCAGTCTCACGGGCGAAGATATCAAGCGCCTTTTCGCGCTGGTTGGCAGGCTAAAGGAACGGAGCTACGCCATCATCTACATATCTCACTTTCTTGAAGAGGTGAAGGAGATTGCCGATCGCTTTCTGGTCCTCCGCGATGGACGTTGCGTTGGCGAAGGTAAGACGGCCACGGCCCGGACGGAGGACATTGTTGCCATGATGGTGGGCCGCGAAGTTGGCGACCTCTACCCTCGTTCGCCGCGTACTGCCGGCGGGGCCATCCTGGAAATCCGGGACCTGGCAGGGCGCTCAAAGCCTGATTCAGCTTCGCTGACGATCAGGCGAGGTGAAGTAGTCGGGATTGCGGGACTCGTTGGCGCGGGAAGGACCGAGTTCCTGCGGACAATCTTCGGGCTCGATCCGGTGCGAAGCGGCGAGGTCAGGCTCGGGGTGTACGTCGGGCCGGCCTCTCCGGCGCAGCGGTGGACACAGAAGATGGGGATGTTGAGCGAGGACCGGAAGACCGAAGGCCTAGCGCTCTCCCTCTCTATCGCCGACAACATCACGCTGAGCCATCTCGGGCGTTTTGGTCCGGCCGGCCTTGTCATTCCTGAACGTCAGGATCGTGCTGCCGGTCGCTGGATCGAACATTTGCGGATAAAGTGCCGCGGAGTCCATCAGGCGGTTGTGGGCCTTTCCGGGGGGAATCAACAGAAAGTGGCTATCGCCCGCTTATTGGATCATGACGTGGATGTGCTTCTCCTCGATGAGCCGACACGGGGCATTGATGTTGGCTCGAAAGTCGATATTTATCGGATGATCGACGCCCTTGCATCACAGGGGAAGGCTGTCTTGATGGTGAGCAGCTATTTGCCGGAGCTTCTGGGTGTGTGTGACCGCGTGGCAGTCATGTGCCGGGGTCGATTGAATCCTGCCCGCTCCGTCCAGGAGGTGAGCGAACAAGAGATCATGATGGAGGCGACAGGACTCGCATGAGGGAGCGACTCCGAAAGTTGGGCCCGCTGGCAGGACTTGCCTTTGTAGCCGCGATCTTCACCTTCCTCAGGCCCGGGACCTTTCCGACCGGGTCAAATCTCCAACTGATGCTCGTGCAAACCGCGGTGGTGGCAACGGGTGCGCTTGGGATGACGATGGTTATCATCGCGGGAGAGATCGATCTGAGCGTCGGCTCCATGGTGGCGTTCGCGGGGTGCCTGACCGCGTACATCACGGGGGCACTTTCCGGGTTGGGGATCGGGGCGGCAATCGCTGTTGCGATCATGACGACCATTGTGGCAGGCGCACTTCTGGGGTCATTCAGCGGGCTGATGCGTACAAAGTACCAGGTGCCGACATTCATTACTACTCTGGCGCTCATGACGGGACTGACCGGGGTGGCGGAGCTGATCACGAACGGATTCCCCCTGACGCCCTTCCCTTCATGGTACAACTTCCTCGGCGGCGGGTATCTCGTCGGTATTCCGTTTCCAGCGATCGTGTTCCTCGCGGCATTTGCGGTGGTGCTGGTGGTGATGAACCACACAGGATTCGGACGATCGGTCTATGCGGTGGGCGGCAACGCAGAGGCCGCCAGACTCAGCGGTATCGACGTTGCGAACGTGAAGATCACAGTGCTGGCGACAACGTCAGGCCTTGCGGCGCTCAGCGGGGTCATGCAGTCCTCTGAGATCATGTCAGGGACCGCGACGACGGCGAAAGGGTGGGAGCTGGACGTGATTGCAGCCGTCATCATCGGCGGGACGAGCCTGATGGGCGGCGGCGGAAGGGTCTGGGGAACGATGGTTGGCGTGATATTTCTGGGGGTGATCATCAACGGC
>DAIUKN010000402.1:0-3592 GCA_036848195.1 Bacteroidota bacterium | reverse complement strand
ACCACCCGGAAGCCACGTTTCCGGATCAGGCCGGTGTCAATGGTCGTTAGCGAGAGAACTGCGTCGATGTGTTTCTGGATCCAGGAGTCGTCATGGGTGAACGTCCCGAGTCTATCCCAGGGTACGTATCCCGGAGTCAGATCGGCGATTGCCCAGAGATCATGGTTCTCTTCCGCGTCGAGAAACATGCCGCTCGCAGCGACGAATTTCATTCCGTTCCACTGCATCGGATTGTGGCTGGCGGTCACGGAAATGCCGCCGGTCGCGTTTTCACGCTCAACGGCGAGCTGGACAGTCGGGGTCGGGCAAATACCGAGGTACCGCACATCAACACCGATCGCCCGGAGTGTGGAACATATGATATCCGCGAACAGCGAGCCTGTCGATCTTCCGTCCCGGCCGACAACAACGCCGGGATTGACCCTGTTCTTCCGTCTGCAGTATTCGCCGAATGCCGCGGCGTATCTGACCGCGACTTCAGGGGTCAACGTGTCGCCAACAACTCCCCGTATACCTGAAATACTGATCATCAGTGACATCGGTACGCAGCTTCCTTTCCTGACGCAGGCTGACGTCCAGCGCAATTCTGCCGCAGGCCACTGTGGCAGGCGAATTCCGGCCGTGGCTCCGGAGATGCCTCGCTCACCCGGAACCGCCAATGTAGTCAAGGGTAGGACAAGAGTCAACAACCCGGGCGGACGGCGCAAGGGTTGAAACTCTCTATTGAAATGGTTACGTTTGTTCATGTTATGTGGGACTCTTGATTATGCTTACGCCTGGGGAGAAGCGGGAGTTGCTGGAGATCGCGCGTGAGAGCATTGCGCGTGCGCTCGTGGGTGATCGCGCTATCCGACAAGGCCATGGTGAAGCACGTGAGTACGCAGGTGGGCTCGCCGAACCTTCCGGCGCATTTGTGACGATACGGATAGGGGAGGACTTGCGGGGGTGTATCGGGTACATCGAATCAACGATGCCTGTCGGCGAGGTGGTGTCGGAGGTAGCGGCCAAGGCGGCTACCGAGGACCCGCGGTTCATGCCAATGACTCAGGGAGAACTTGCACGCGCCACGCTGGAGGTGTCCATTCTCTCCCCCCTGAAACAGGTTGGCCGCGTCGATGATATTGAGATTGGCCGGCACGGCCTCCTTCTCGAGCTCGGACGTCATCGGGGTCTGTTGCTTCCCCAGGTTGCCACGGAGTACGGCTGGGACCGCGAGAAGTTCCTGGAGTACACCGCCCGCAAGGCGGGCCTTCCCGCAGAAGCATGGAAGGATCCGGAGGCGAAGATCTACTCATTCAGCGCGGAGATTATTCACGAAGACGCTGCGTAAGCGTCGAGGAGGAACTCATGGCGACCAAAGCCATGGCCCGCCAGCCAGCGGTGAGCGGGTTGTTCTATCCAGCCGAGCCTGAGGCGCTTCGTCGTCAGATGCGGTACCTGTTCGAAAAGGCTCCCCGGAAGCAGATCACGGGAACGGTTCGGGGGGTCGTGGCGCCGCACGCCGGTTATGTCTATTCGGGCGTGACCGCGGCAGCCGGGTACGGCCTTCTTCGGGGCAGGAGTTTCGAAACAGTCGTCGTCATCTCTCCCAGTCATCGGGAAGCCTTCCGGGGTGTATCGGTATATTCAGGAGATGCCTATGAAACCCCGCTGGGGATGGTGAGGGTCGACACGGCAATGCGTAAGGAATTGCTTTGCGCCTGTCCGATGGCCGTGTCCACCGAGGTGGGGCACCGCGAGGAGCATGCAGTCGAGGTCCAGTTGCCTTTTCTGCAGGAAACACTGGGGGAGTTCATGCTCCTTCCAATCGTGATGGGGGATCAAGATCGAAGTACCTGTCTTGAACTGGGGCGGGCTCTGGGGGAGATCCTCGAAGGCAAAAATGCACTGGTAGTCGCTAGCACCGATCTTTCCCACTATCACTCCTCAAGGGTGGCAGAGGCAATCGAGCGGGTAGCCGTCGAAGACGTTAGACGATTTGATTTCGAGCAATTGATGACAGACCTGGAAACCGGAACAACAGAAGCGTGCGGGGGCGGTCCGACCGTTGCGATGATGGCGGCCCTCCGGAAGCTCGGCGTGAAGCATATGGAGGTGGTGCACCACTGCAACTCGGGTGACGTCACCGGCGACACCCGGAGTGTGGTAGGGTACCTCTCTGCCGTCGCCTGGTCGTAAAGGGTTCCGGATGCCGCGTAGGAAATCGCTGAACGTTGCCATCATCGGAGCAGGGAGAGTCGGCTCGGTTCTCGGGAAGATTCTCGCCGAAGAAGGGGAACGGATCGTCTGCATTGTCTCGCGGAGTGGCGCGTCCGCTCGCAAGGCCGGGAGGTTCATCGGCTGCCGGCGGACGACGACCGATCTGGCGGCCCTGCCAGCGGAAACGGATTGTGTGTTCATTACAACCCCCCACGCGGCCGTGGGAGAGGTTGCTCACCGGCTGGCGCAGCTGGAGCATCTCCGCTTCAACAGCCTTGCAGCCTGTCATGCATCGGGGATGCACACCGCCGCGGTCCTTGATCCATTGCGACGGCGCGGGGCAACGGTGTTCTCGTTTCATCCTCTGCAGACATTTCCACGCGATTTTGAACCCCGCCGGATTGTCCCGAGCGCTCGCGGCATTTATTATGGTGTGGACGGCTCCGCGAAGGGGGTCCGAATGGCCCGTGTGCTGGCGGCGAAGCTTGGCGGCCGGGTGGTCCTGATCCCACCGGAGATGCGCGTGCTCTATCATGCTGCGTGCGTGGTCGCTTCAAATCATCTGACCACCATGATGTCGGTTCTCGAGACCATGTTCAGCCGGATGGGGCGGCATGGTACCGGCTACTTCGCAGTCTTCCGACCGATCATCGAAGCGACGTTGAGCAATATTGCCGCTACGTCCCCGGCGGAGGCGCTCAGCGGACCGATCGCCCGGGGGGGAACGGAAACGGTAAAAGACCATCTGGAAGCCATCCGGAGATTCGCCCCGACTCTGCTGCCGTATTTCGCATCGGTCTCGCTCGAGACAGTCCGGCTGGCGGAGGACAAAGGCTCCATCGATGTTGTTCAGGCATCCTCGATGAAGGCGCTGATCCGATCGTATGTCCGGCAATCCTCCAAGGAAAAGGAGAACAGGTGAAAGCTCTCATTGCAAGCGGCGGACGGGGTACCCGCCTCCGTCCCATTACGCACACGCGGAACAAACATCTCATACCGATCGCCAACAAGCCCATCCTTCACTATGCCATTGAGGCCGTTGCGCAGGCAGGCATAAAGGAGATGGCGATCGTGGTCAATGCGGATAGCGACGAGGTGCAACGCGCGATCGGGGATGGCAAACGCTGGGGTGTCTCGATTACGTATATCCCCCAGGAAGTCCCCGGGGGGCTGGCGCAGGTTGTGGCCCTCTCGGAGAAGTTCATGGGGAACGACCGGTTCATTTTCTACCTCGGCGACAACATGGTCGTCGGCGGCGTGAAGCGATTCAGGGACGAATTTGAGAAAAGCGGGTCGAATTGCCATCTCACGATCTCCAGGGTCAAGGATCCGGAGCGGTTCGGGGTGCCGGAGATCAGGGACGGGCGAATTGTCTCGATCGAAGAAAAACCAA
>DAIUKN010000401.1:0-3597 GCA_036848195.1 Bacteroidota bacterium | reverse complement strand
AGGAGGGGGTCGACCTCATTGTCGTGGACACGGCCCATGGGCATTCCCGGGGGGTGCTCGAAATGGTGAAGCGTCTGAGGCGAAAATTCCCCGACCTCGCGATCGTCGCCGGAAACGTTGGGACAGCCGAGGCGACGCGCGATGTCATTCGTGCGGGGGCCGATGCGGTGAAGGTCGGCATCGGGCCGGGCTCCATTTGCACGACCCGTGTGGTGGCCGGTATCGGGGTTCCGCAGATCACCGCAATCATGGAGTGCGCAAAGATCGCTTCACGCTACAAGATCCCGCTGATCGCAGATGGCGGCATCAAGCAGACGGGCGATATCGCGAAGGCGGTCGCCGCAGGGGCGGATTGCGTGATGATCGGCAGCCTGTTTGCCGGCGTCGACGAGAGCCCGGGCGAAAAAGTCCTCTACGAGGGCCGCAGCTACAAGCTCTACCGCGGCATGGGCTCGATTGAAGCGATGAGACAGGGGAGCAAGGACAGGTACTTCCAGGATGCCGAAGACGATATCCAGAAGCTCGTCCCTGAAGGCATTGAAGGCCGCGTGCCGTACAAAGGACCGCTGGGTGACACCGTGTACCAGATGATCGGCGGACTCAGGGCTGCGATGGGATACTGCGGCACAAAGACCATCGGCGAACTGAAATTGCGAGGCCGGTTCCTCAGAATGACGGACGCAGGTCTGCGCGAGAGTCATCCGCATGATATTTCCATCACCAAAGAAGCCCCGAACTATCACCACTAAATCCTGCCGCCCGACCGATGGTGCATTCCCGACTGAGACGCCCCACGAGAGAGAGACAACGGCGCGCGCGTCGAGTCGTTGATCTCCGGCGGGCAATGCGCGCGCGGGGACTTGACGCCCTCCTTCTTGCCTCGCTCCCCACGATCCGCTGGCTCACCGGTTTTACCGGGTCGAGCGGTCTCTGCGTGATCACCCCCCGGCGAGCCGTGTTCGTCTCTGATCCCCGCTATGCAATCCAGAGCCGCGCTGAGGTCCGTGGATTCCGGCGGGTCATTTCCGCCCGCGGCATGTTCGACGTGGTTTCAGAACACCGTCTGCTCGCGGGGTGTCGCCGCGTAGGATTCGAGTCAAACCATCTGACGCACGCCCAGTACCGCACGCTGCGGAGGATCTTCGGGGCAGTGTCGTTCCGCCCCACCGATGACTTCGTGGAAGATCTGGAGATGGTGAAGGACGACGGGGAGCTTGCGCTCCTCGGGGAGGCGGTGCGGATCTCTGACGATGCATTCCGGCATGTTCTTCCGGTGATCCGGCCGGGTGTGCGGGAGTTGGACGTTGCCGCGGAGATCACGTTCTTCCAGAAGACGGCCGGCGCAGAACGGGACGCCTTCGAGACGATCGTAGCCGGGGGTGAGCGCGCCGCGCTGCCGCATGCACGGGCGAGTTCGCGGCGGTTGCGCTCCGGGGATCTTGTGATTCTGGATTTTGGATGCACGGTGGGGGGGTATAGTTCCGACCTGACGAGGACGGTCGCTGTCGGAAAGGCGTCGCGCCGCTCGCGGGAGATCTACGGGGTCGTTCGGGAGGCACAGGCGGCCGCTGTGGCAGCCGCCCGCGGAGAAATGCCGGCCAGGGACCTCGATGCCGTCGCGCGCACGGTGATCGCTGCCGCAGGTCTCGGCAGATACTTTGTCCACTCCCTCGGTCATGGGCTCGGACTGCACATCCATGAGCGGCCCCGCGTCTCGGCGCTCAGCACAGAACTTCTCCGGACCGGGAGCGTGATCACCATCGAGCCGGGCGTTTACATCCCGGGTTTCGGCGGTGTCCGGATCGAAGATGATGTGGTGCTCGAAGAAAGAGGATGCCGCGTGTTGAACAGAGCGCCCAAGGAGCTCATCGTCACGTGAATATCAACGACGTCGAAATAGCACCGCGACGGGTTCTCGTGGTGGCCTTCTACTTCCCACCGATGGGTCTCAGCGGTGTCCAGCGGACGCTCAAGTTTGTCAAATACCTCCCCCAGTTTGGCTGGCTCCCAACCGTCCTGACGGTTGAGCCACACGGTTATATCGCCAGGGATGAGTCATTGCTGGAGGAGCTCGCCGGACGGGATGTCCGCATCGTCCGGACTGAATCCGCGGGCCCGATCCGTCTCTTCTCACGAAAAGAAGTGGTTACGCTCCCGGCGGAGTGGAAGCGGAAATTAATGAGCCGCATCAGCGATACGCTGTTTGTTCCGGACAACAAAATCGGTTGGAGGAAGAAAGCAGTCGCGAAGGCGCGGGAACTGCACGCCGAAACGCCGTTCGACCTCATCTTCGCGACGGCGCCGCCGTTTACGGACTTCCTGATCGGTCAGGACATCAAAGCGCATATCAACCGGCCTCTGGTTTTTGACTACCGGGACCCCTGGGTGGACTATCCGTTTAAGTTCTATCCCACTCCATTTCATAAGTACTGGCATAGGACGCTTGAACGGAAAGCACTCCGGGCGAGCAGTCATGTCATCACGACCAACCGGCGGGTGAAGGAACAGCTCCTGGACCGCTACAGGTTCCTCACCTATCATGACGTCGAGATCATCTCCCAGGGATTTGACCCGGCAGACTTCGCCGGCATCTCAACCGCTGAGAAGCAGCAAGGAGCGCCGGACGCGACGAAGGGCCGCCGGCAAAAAATGCGGATGACGTATGCGGGGATCTTCTGGGAAGACCGTGTGCCGGACTATTTCCTGCAGGCCCTCCACGACCTTTTCGAGGAGAAACCGAGACTGCGTGGGCGGATAGAAGCTGCATTTGTCGGGACGTTTCGTGAGGAGAACAAGAAGCTTGTCGCAAAGCTGGGCCTCCACGATTCCGTGACCATCCTCGGATATCTGCCGCACAATGACTGTGTCCGGGAGCTGTGCGCGTCGGACGTGCTCTGGATGATTATCGGCGATGGTGTGGGGTCGCCCGGGAAGACCTATGAATACATCGGGGCCCGAAAGCCGATACTTGGCTGCGTCCCCGACGGATTCCTGAAGAGCACAATTCAGGAAGCGGGTGGCAAGACGGTCGCTCCCGATGACGTTGCAGGGATCAAGGCCGCGATCGAGGGGTACTTCGAACAGTTCGAGCGACACGAATTGCGCGGGCCCCGCGAGGACATCGTCGAGAAGTATAACCGCGTCGCCCTGACCGGGTCGCTCGTCAAGCTTTTTGAATCGCTCATGGTGCCCTGACATGAATGTCCTCGTCCTCGGATCCGGCGGAAGGGAGCATGCCCTTGTTTGGAAGATCAGCCGGAGCCCTCTCGTGGACCGCATCTTCGCCGCTCCTGGAAATCCCGGCATCGGGCGGTACGCCGAGCTCGTTCCGCTCAAGCTCACGGACCTCGAAGCCGTCGCCGAATTCGCCGCGCGGGAGCAGATCGGTCTGACGGTGGTTGGGCCAGAGCAACCCCTCGCCGAGGGCATCGTGGATCTCTTCCTTTCGCGGGGTCTGGCTGTGTTTGGCCCGACGCGAAGGGCGGCGGAGCTGGAATGGAGTAAGGCTTTTGCGAAAGATTTCCTGAAGCGCAACAGCATCCCGACGGCCGGTTATGTTACCTTCTCAAGCGAACGGCTGAACGATGCGCGTGAACA
>DAIUKN010000400.1:0-3606 GCA_036848195.1 Bacteroidota bacterium | reverse complement strand
CGTCGTGACCCAGCAGCCCGATCAGCCTGAGGGTCTTGATATGGGTGGGATAACCCGGGTCGAGATTGAGGCAGGCCATGACGGGAGTCCTCCTGATAGTTGTTAGTTTGAGAGTGAAGCGTGACGATGGCACTTCTTTAGCGACCTGACAGCGTCGCCTGAAGCTGCAGCATACTTTTCCTGACACCGATCAATTGGAGTCTGGACCTCGCCAGCGCGTCGAACGGAATTTTTCCATCTTCGAACAGCAACTCATTGTAACGGACGACCCGCTCGATGAGGGCGATCTCTTCATAGAACAGTGCCAGCTCTCTGCGCGCTGATTGGTGGCGTCTCCTTCCTGCCTCCCGCGCCGCCGCCTGATCGGCATCGAGCTTGCGAAGTCGCGCACCGGCGATGTCGCGCTCCAGCTCCGCCCTCGCGTGTTTCGAGAAATCAAGAACGTCGGAGAGCGACAGGCTGAGGTTGAGTCTGTAGCTGTCCTTCGGAATCACGTACGGAGAATGGCCGGATGGGTCGATGAAGAGGAGGTCTCCGACACCAAGACTTGCCGAGAGGGTAACCCGGGGGACCAGCCGGTGCCAGAAATCGCTTGATGATACCTCCAGCTCCGTCCGGGCGACTTCCAGCTGCAGAATCTCGCGATCCACGGAGTCCTTCCATACGCCCACCTCATCTCCCCGGCTCAGGCCGGAAGAGTCCGGCAGGCTCTGGCCGGTGCCTCTGTTCGGCTCCTGGCCTGTGCGAAGCGTTGAGTCGGGGAGCGGGTGGGCGTGTGCGGGCAGAGAGAATTCCTGGGAGAGCATCGTGAGTGACATCAAGACTGCAACTATCTCGGGGTCAGTACGCATTCAGGTTTGCCCAGGGCTGTCGTGGCCTGATTACAGGAGAAACTCCAAAATGAAAAGAGCAACCACACCTGCCCACCCACTCTGTGGCAGAAGTGCGGGCGGGGATTACACAGATTCTCACAGATGGAGATTCTTAGAATGGGTTTCGTCTGAGTGGCGTATAGCCGGCCTCGGGGCGCACCAACTCTGGATTGCACCGGGTCGATGCCTGGCATTGCTTTCTTCTTCTCCCATCCGTACCTACTCCACATAGTCTGTGAAAATCTGAGTAATCTGTGGTTTCTACCGGATTGAGACACCGTTAAAGCTGCATCAGATGCTTCCTGTAGAGCTGATCAATCGGCTCCGTACGAAATTGATCCCGTGTACGCTCGAGTATCAGAACACCTTCCTTCAGAAGTCCCGCCACATCGGCTATCTGTCCTACGAGAAAGGGGTCCCGCGTGCAGAAAAGGACCGCTACGCCTCGCTGTTTAAGGAGGGAAAGTAGCTCCACGAAATCGCGCGTTGACTGGGCGTCGAAACCCAGGGTCGGTTCATCAGCAAGAAGAACAGGCGTCTGCTTCAGAAGCGCCAGCGCTACCCCGAGTCGTTGACGCATTTCGTGAGGGAGCTGCCGGGTGCGGAGTCCAAATGCTTTTTCGGGTATCTTCACCTCCCGCATGACCATCCTGATCGCCCGCTCTTCAAGGTCCCTCTTCCCTCCCAGCGCGGCGAAGTACTTGAGGTTCTGTTGAGAGGTGAGGTCGGGCGAAAACTCCAGGTTCGATGGAATGTGCGTGAGATACCTGCGGGCTTCGATCGGACGAATCTCACAGTCCACGTTGTTGATCAGCGCCCTGCCTGCAGTGGGCTTGACCAGTCCGACAAGGAGATTGATGATTGTAGTCTTCCCCGATCGGGGAGTACCGAGCATGCAGTATACCTGAGCCGGGTTGACTTTGAAGCTGATGTGGTCAGGGCGCAAATGTCCGCCTTCCTGGCGGCGGGTGAGACCGAGTGTCTGGATCATCATCGTTCTCCGGCAGTTGGACGATCGACGAGATTCAGGGTGCGGAACCTGAAGAAAACGCCTCCCAGGAATACCACAACATAGAGGGTGAGAAATCCGATTTCTGGGAGTAGGGATGGAACAATCTGACCCACTTTCACCATCGAGTAGGTCATGTACGGAATCCGCGGCGGAGTCGTTAAACTCTCCTTCCCTCCTGCCGGAACGATGCTCTCCCCCTGCGCGTAGATTTCTTTGTTAAAACGACTGTAGACCCCATCGAAGGTCTGCCGGTGAAAGAGTGCAGCATTGCTGACGAGATTCTCCATCTCTCGAACGCCGGTACCGGATATTTCTACCATAAATGACCCGAAACAGCCCGTCGGCGTCAGAAGCGTGAGTGAGTGCGCGAGGCTCTCCTGCTTGCGTGCGGACTCTTGATACTGCTCGTCGAGGCGTCGAGATGAATCGGCCGCCTCTTGTTGAGACTTCATAACGAGCGGCTTGATTCTCTCCCGGTAGACTGTCTGGATGGTTTTTTCTCTCTCCGTCGCCAGAGGGTCGAGCGGGTGACGGAGTTGAGCGGGATCCACTCCATACGCGGCCACTAATGAGTCCCGTATCGGATAGAGTTCCTGCTGCAGTGCTATCTCGCAGCGGTGCCTGGCGAGATCCTTCTGCAGGTCGACTGCCTGTCTGGGTAGTGCGGGATGGATGAGCTCAGCGATCATGGGGGTTGTCTGGGGCATGACGAACGTGACGATTGACCAGACGAACATGAGCACGACCAGCGAGGCGCCAGGACGGGGAACGATGAGACAGACCAGCGTAGCGAGCGTGAACTGTGAAAAGAGGAAGAGAACGCTGGCGGCGAAAGCCAGGAGGAAGTATGTAGGCCAGTCCGGCGGGAACACCACTGCTACGCCCGCGACGATGGCCGTCGCCAGAGCAAGACCGGCGACATACGGGAGGACGAGCGCAAGGGATCCGCCGAGAAGTTTCCCGAGAAGAAGTTGAGTGCGAGAAACGGGGCTTGAGAGGGTGAAACGCACTTCCCCGTCATCGATCCTGGCCGAAAACGAGCTTGCGGCGAACAGGAACGCCAGAAGGGAGAGAATGGTGCTCACCAGAAAGAGAAGGTCGATTCTACCGCTGAGCACTGCCCGGGGATTAGTGATCCACTGGCTGTTGGTGAACGTGAAGCCATCACGGGAGGTGACGACCTTGTTCGGAAGCAAGTGGTCCAGTCCCGTCGAGAAGATGCTGTAGGGCGACGGGGGTCGAAAGCCCTCGATGGGGGTGTCATAGCCGAAGGAGATGCGCACCCATGGTTCATGCAGCAGCCGGTCTGATTCCTGGAAAGCCGCAAGGCGCTGTTTGTACTCTTTCACATTCACGTATGTCGAGAGAGGGATCAGGACCAGGCAGAGAGCGACCGCGACGGCAAATCTGGGGGTACGCAGGGTCTCGAAGAACTCTTTTTTCAGGATGGTGAGTGTCATGCGGGGATCCTCCTGGAGATTGCAGGACGTGAGCGATCACGAACGAGGATCCGCTATGCAACTGGTGTGCCAGAATTGAAGTTGGCGAATGCGAGACAGATTTGAGGGTGGTGAGATGTGAGTGGGAAGTGGACTTCCCACCTGGTGGGAAGTGGACTTCCCACTCCCATGGCAGAACCAAAATAGGTTTCGGATACGCTTCCCCGTCCTCCGTGGAAAGATGGCAGGGGGATGAGATACAGACGTGTTCCCGACCAATGTG
>DAIUKN010000399.1:0-3612 GCA_036848195.1 Bacteroidota bacterium | reverse complement strand
AGATCGCGGTCAGGCTCATCAGAATGACGGCATAGGCATTAGGTGAGAGATCCCACGGGAGGAATATCTTCGCGAACTTGCCTATCCCCTGGAAGCCGTAAGCGAGGAAGCCGGTCACGCTGACCAGTGCAAAGACCACAACAATGATATGGGCGAGCTGTGCCCCCCTGCTCGTGCCGAACCGCGTCTTGATCCACTCCGCTCCGGTCATCACCCGGGAGCGCCGTAGCCAGATCGAAAGGAAAACCATCAGGAAGATCTGATTGAACGTGGGCCAAAGCCAGGGGAGCCAGACGCTCTTCAGTCCGTAGACAAACAGTACATAGACGAGCCACATCGTTCCTGTGATGTCAAACATCCCGGATGCATTAGAGACCCCGAGAATCCACCAGGGGAGAGAGTTCGAGCCGAGGAAGTACGAATTGATGTCCTTGATGGCTCTCCGGGAAACGAGGATGCCCAGAGTAATGACCACGGCAAAGTACGCCAGTATGATACCGACGTCAATGGGATTAATCTGCATAGGATGGGACGTTCTTTATGGTGGTGGGGGGGGGAACTATACACGATCTCCTAGGCACAAATGGTGCCACGAACAAGCCCGTCCCAAGCCTATCATTTTGCCGATATTTGGATCCGGCAATATATTTTCGGCATTATCAAAACGATAAAGGATTATACAATTGATAAGTGAACACGCCTCTTTTTCGCTCAATAGCGGTACATTAGGACACGATAGAAATGGCAAGGGATTTGCCATTGGCGGATGAGTCCCCACCCACTACAGAGGTCTGTCATGTCCCGCATTCTCTTTGCTCACGCTCTGATTCTTGCTGCTGCCATCGGATACTCCCGGGAGCCAGCTTTCCGCATAGCTCCTCTTTTTGGCGACAACATGGTGCTCCAGCAAAAGCACGGTGTGCCATTCTTCGGGAAAGGGACGCCGGGATCCACTGTTTCCATACAAACCTCCTGGGGAAAAAGCGCTACAACCGAAGTGAAGACAGACGGCGCATGGATGCTGAACCTTCGCACACCCGTTGCGGGAGGCCCTCACCAGATCGACGTCCGTCATGACGACACGGTTTTGACCTTGCGCAATGTTCTTATCGGTGAGGTGTGGTTGTGCTCCGGGCAGTCGAACATGGAGATGCCGCTCGAAGGTTGGCCTCCCGACACCATTCTACACTCCGCTGCGGAGATCCGGCATTCCTCATATCCCGGGATCAGACTCTTCAACGTCAAGCGCGCTTTCTCTGCAGCGCCGGAGTCGGAGTGCGCCGGGAGGTGGGAAGAATGTTCTCCCACGAGTTCTCCCGCCTTCAGTGCGACCGCCTACTTCTTTGGAAGGAAACTGCACCAGAGCCTGAAGGTCCCCATCGGATTGGTGCTCTCGAGCTGGGGAGGGACGCCGGTCGAAGCGTGGACGGGTGCGGAATTTCTGCGGCGCGTTCCGGAGCTGGACACGACGCTCGAAAAGATCCGCATCAGCGCCGAAGGCATGAAGGTCCAGATGGCCTGGGTGAGGCAGTTCCCCGTCATCGACGTGAGCCTCCGGCCTCGTGCCACAAAATGGCAGAACCTCGCCCTCCATGATGATGACTGCTCCGCACTTTCGTTCGACGACAGCAAATGGAGGATCATGCGACTCCCGACGATCTGGGAAAAGGCCGGGCTCGGGGAGTTCGACGGCGTCGTCTGGTTCAGAAAGGAAATCACCGTCCCGCAGACGTGGGTTCACAAGGACCTCGTCGTGGAACTGGGGGCGGTTGATGACATGGATATCACGTTTGTCAATGGCCAGAAGGTGGGCGGACACGAAACCGAGGGGTTGTGGAAGGCCGAGAGGGTTTACCGCGTCCCGAAGAGCCTGGTGGACACGACGGCCATCCGCATCGCCGTCCGCGTCATAGACAACGGGGGCGGTGGGGGGATTTATGGTGAAGCAAAGTCAATGACAATCCACCCTGAAGGAGAGGATGAGCGTTTGTCGCTGGCCGGCGACTGGAGATTTCTGCCGGTCGCGGAATATCGTGCAGACAATCTCTTCGTGTTTGGATCGAAGGGCGAGCGATTCTTTGAGCGCCCGAGTCTCCCGATCGATTTCTCAGCATACACGCCGACCTCATTGTTCAACGGGATGATCGCCCCGCTCGCTCCTTTTACGCTCGCCGGGGTCATCTGGTATCAGGGAGAATCAAACGCGAGCGCACCCTTGATGTACAAGAAGCTGTTTCCCCTCATGATTGAGAACTGGCGAAATGCTTTCAGGGACAGCACGCTTCCGTTCTACTTCGTTCAGATTGCACCGTATGCCTATGGCATACTGACCGAATCGCAGCTGCTGCGCGAAGCGCAGCTCACGACTCTCGCCGTCCGGAACACCGGGATGGCCGTGACGATGGATATCGGTAATCCCACGAACATTCATCCAGCGAACAAACAGGAGGTCGGCCAGCGGCTCGCTCTCTGGGCGTTGGCGAAGAACTATGGAAAGAAACTTGAATTCTCCGGTCCGCTCTACAGATCAAGCAAGAAGTTCAAAGAGAGGATTGAGCTTACCTTTGACCACGCACCGAATGGTCTGGTGCTCATCGGGAGGGAGGAGGGAAATGGCTTCCTGATTGCGGGGGAGAATCGAGAGTTCAAACCTGCTGACGTCAGGGTCGAGGGTCGGAAGCTCGTTGTTTCGAACGTGGAGATTGCCAACCCACAGGCGGTCCGGTATGCATTCAGGAACACGGCTGAGGCGACGCTGTTCAACACCGCGGGGCTCCCTGCTCCATCATTTCGGACGGATGACTGGAGCCGCTGAGGAGAGCCTGAAGGTAGGGTGCAGAAGAAGACGACAGGACAGGAGCCTCCAACTCGCCGCCTCCCTTCGCGAGTCCACAGGTCCCCCTCCTTTCAGGGCCGTTCATCCGCCAAAGAGGGGGAAGGGGGGAGGTTCGGAGGTTGTTTAGCCGCGGTGCTCCTGGCCTCCAGCACCTCACCGGCTTCGCCTGAGGCAGCTAGTCCGCAGTTGCTGAGCGGGTCAGGTTCCTACTTCTCCATCCTCCTGAGGCAATTGATCAATGCCCTCGACGTATGGTAGTTCCCTTTCCAGATGCTCCCTTTTGGGGAATATCGGTTAGCCGGGACGATGTCCACGCCACCCCAATACCAGCCTCCGTGCTTACTGTCGATAAGGTATCTCAGGCAATACTTCCACTGCATACGGAATTTGTCGTAGTAGGCCATCTCGTCATTTGGGAACAACTCTGACATGATGAGAAAAGAATTTAGCGCTTCGGCTTGCGACCACCATTCTTTTGTCTTCCTGATGACGATTGCTCGACTGTCTTTGCCATAGTAGTACCCTCGATCGTAAAGCCCCCCGCGTTCCGCATCCCACCCGTTTTGCAGAGCGTGATCGACCATCTTCTTTGCCGCTTTCAATGTTGTTGTATCGTTCGCCATTCCCAGCGCCTCAGACGCTTCCAGCATCAAATAGGCCGTCTCGACATCGTGGCCGAATGAGACATGGTCAAGATCCTGGTTCTTTTCTCTGATGTCGTTGCTCGAATCCCGGTAGGATACGGGGGTCCAGTTGCGATCGAAGAACAACACCAT
>DAIUKN010000398.1:0-3614 GCA_036848195.1 Bacteroidota bacterium | reverse complement strand
GACCGCGAGGACGATGAGCAGCCCGCGGCGGCGCGAGCCGCGCGCCTCGCGCCAGGCGAGGGAGAGGACGAACGGGGTCATGGCCGCGCTTCGGCCAGGACCGCGTCCTCGAGCACGACGCCGTCGCGCAGCCGGAGGACCCGGTGCGCGCGCGCCGCGAGGTCGGGGTCGTGCGTCACGAGCACGAGCGTCGTGCCGAGCTCGCGGTTCAGCTCGCCGAGGAGGGCGACGACGTTCGCCCCGTTGGTCGCGTCGAGGTTCCCGGTCGGCTCGTCCGCGAAGAGGATCTCCGGTTTCTTCACGATTGCGCGCGCAACAGCGACGCGTTGCTGCTCTCCTCCAGAGAGATCGGCGGGGCGGTGGGTGATCCGATCTCCAAGTCCGAGCCAGTCCAGAATCTCTTGCGCGCGAAGCCGGCGCTCTCGCGGAGCAGTTCCATTGAAGTAGAGGGCGGTCTCGACGTTCTGGAGGGCCGTGTAATGAGAGATGAGATTGAACGACTGGAAGACCATGCCGACCTTCGTAGCCCTGTACGAGGCCAGCTGACGCCGGCTCATGGCACTCAGCTGCGAATTTTCCAGGAACACGCTGCCAGAAGTGGCCGTGTCAAGACCGGCGAGAAGATTCAGCAGAGTGGTTTTGCCCGAACCAGAAGACCCCAGGACGGCGAGGAGTTCACCCCGGCGTATCTCAATGTTCACGCCCTCAAGGGCATGGACCGTCTGGGAACCTCTTCTGTAATAGCGGCAGAGGTCGACGGTTCGAAGATAGGCATCTGTCACGATAAGGAAGTCCTGTTGTTGCCTCTGGAAGTCTGACAATTCCTCCAAATGTACGGAAATGACGCACAAAAGCCTTCCTCATTTCTGTCTGAAATCAAGGAGCAGATTATCCGCTCATCTGCGTGACGTTTGAGTTCAGCGGCTGCCGAAACCAGCCCGCCGGAACGAAGGGTTTGGTGCCGACGCCCGAGGAGGGATGCTCATTGGCTCGCATCTCTCTCGTACCGCAGAATGACACGGCCCGACGTCAACGGCCGCGCCTCAAGGAGCTTCAACCTGTGACGACTCAGGCTCCTCCCGAACAGCGGTTTGCCCCTCCCCAACAGGGCCGGCGTAACAGCGAGGCGATACTCGTCAAACAGGTTGTCATTCATCAGAGTTTCGGAAAGATTGGCGCTGCCGAAGACGAAGACGCCGCCCCCACTCCCAAGAATACCGGAAATTCGGTATGGCGGGTTGCCGCGGAAATCAGTAGATTCTGCGGTGTATGTCCTCCTCAAGATCTAAAATCCTCCTGGTCACGTTTCTTTCGGCACTTGCGCTGGTGCCGGCAGTCTTCTGTGCCAACGGGCGTGAAATCAGATTTGAACACCTCGGGGTTGAACATGGGCTCTCCGACAACAGCGTGTTCGGCATTCATCAGGACATCAAAGGCTTCATGTGGTTCGGGACGGAAAATGGATTGAACAGATATGACGGCTACCATTTCACCGTTTACCGCCACAATAGCCTGGATTCTCAATCAATCTGGGCGAACAACGTTGGGGAGATCTTCGAGGACAGGTCCGGCACACTGTGGATTCGAGGTGCAAGTCCCGGTGTGGCCAGGTTTGATAGACCGAGTGAACGGTTCAAGTACTATCTCCCTAACACTTTCATTTCTGGAATATACGAGGACGCGCACGGCACACTCTGGTTTGCCACTGAGAGTAGAGGACTCTTCAGGTACGAGATGGCGACCGCTACCTTCGTGCAGTATAGGCTAACCAACGATACGCTCAGATCGATTTGCGGGAATCCCGTTGATGACGATCGTACGCTTTTTGTCGCTACAGCCCATGGGGTCTTTACGTTCGATCAGCGACAAGGCACTTCGGCTCGTCTGGAGGATGGCCCTTCAGGCGCGGTTACCGCAATGCTTGGGAATCGAGCGGGAAAGGTCTGGATCGGTACTCGAGAAGGGCTATACTTATTCAATTGTACCACGAAAATATGCTCCCATTACCCGTTCAGCAACCAAACAACGCGGAACCCGGGAAACAATGACGTTCAGCTCCTCTATGAAGATCGGGAAGGTCTCCTTTGGATCGGCATCGCGGGAGCGGGGATTGCCATGTTTGATCCGTCGACGGGGAAATACCGTCACTTTCCAGATGCGGAGTATCAAGGTGACTGGCAGAATGAGCAGGCGATTTGTGAAGACAGAACGGGAGCAATTTGGGTGGCCACGGCCGGGAAAGGTGTCACGGCTGGCAGAGGTATACAGAAGTACGATCGCCATACGGGATCATTCTCGACGTATCTCAACGATCCGGCCGGCCTGCATACTCTGAGCAGCAATCTTGTCAATGCTATCTACGAGGACAGGTCGGGGACTCTCTGGATTGGCACGTGGGGAGGAGGGCTCAACAAAATCGATCCTGCACAGAAGGCATTCTACCATTACACATTCAATGCTTCACCTGAGAAGGGTCTCACACATGCTGTGGTCTCGGGGATCGCCGAGGACCACTCGGGCATGCTTTGGATCAGTACCCTGGATGGGCTGAATAGGTTTGACAGGACAACAGGCGTATTTACTCATTATCGGAACAACCCCAGGGATCCGGGCAGTCTTTCAACAAATGCGATCGGAGCCGTCCTTGAAGACAGAGAAGGATCCCTATGGATAGCGGCCCGCGCGCAGGGACTTGAGCGGCTTGGTCCCTCGCGAAAAGGGTTCACACATTACGTCCATGATCCGCGAGACCCTCGGAGTCTGGCAAGCAATAATATTCTCTCGCTGTGTGAAGATAGGGCGGGCGGACTCTGGGCGGGATCCACCGACCGGACACTCGACCGGCTTGATCTGCACTCAGGAACCGTTGCCCATTACAAGAACAACCCTAAGGACTCGAACGCGTACTGGGGGGGATGGCCATATGCCATATACGAAGACACGCAAGGCCATATCTTGATCGCTACGGGTGGAGGAGGTCTGAACAAGTTCGACAGGCAGTCAGGGTTGTTTTCACATTATCCCTGCGAAAGTCTGAGCTACAGCAGCATCAGGTCCATTCATCAGGACGGCACGGGGACGCTCTGGGTCGGCACAGCAGCCGGCCTGAACAAATTCGACCGCTCGACGGGAACTTTCGTCCACTACACTGTCCGGGATGGTCTTGAGAGCGATCGTCTTGGGGCAATCCTCCACGATGATGATGGCTGTCTCTGGATGAGCACGAGTCGCGGCATATCGAAGCTTGATCCACGCACGGCCGCATTCAGAAATTACAGTGAGGATGACGGCGTTTCCATCCATCAGTGGTATATGAACTCGGGTTACCGGACCAGGAATGGAGAAATGTATTTTGGCGGGACCAACGGCTTTGTCCGCTTTCATCCTGACAGCATTGCCGATAACCCCTATGTGCCGCCAATAGTGATCACCAAGTTTCTTATTTCCGACAGCCTTGCCACGCTGGACACGGTTATCACCGAAAAGAAAGCGATCTCACTTTCGCATGACGAAGATTCCTTCGCGTTTGAATTCGCGTCGCTCAACTACACGAACTCGGCGAAGAATCAATACGCCTATAGGCTTGAAGGCTACGACAAAGACTGGATCCACTC
>DAIUKN010000397.1:0-3617 GCA_036848195.1 Bacteroidota bacterium | reverse complement strand
CGCGATGGTCTTCGGGAGTGCGGGTTCTCCGTTTGCGGTGACGAGATCGACCACCGTGTCAACGTCGTTCGTCGTCAGGTTGCCGTTCTTGGTGAGAATGTAGATCAGCTCCTTGAATACCTTTTCGATCTGTTCCACTTCCGGGGATTCTCCACGAATCGTGATGGTATCCCCTCGGACAACGACGCTGGACTCAAAACGCTTCTCGACGATATGCAGGTTGCAGTCGTTGATGCCAAGAAGTCCCAGGGCGTCCGTTCCCTCGAGCCTCAGTTTTCTTTCTGTCAACGCGCCTCTTCTTTCTTTGTCAAAACAAGAAACCCCCTCCCCTGCACACGGCAGGAAAGGGGGCCTCAAAATTCGCAGACGACTTCAGTGTCGTTCCTCCAGCACTACTGACCGGCAGTAGCCGCCACTTTCTTACTGTAGTATTTCTTTGCGGCCGTCTTCTCTTCTGCACTCAGCTCGTTCCCCTTGGGGATCTTCAGCTTCCATCCTGTCTTGATCACATCCGGGTCCTTGATCTGGTCACGGTTCCCCTGCCAGATTTTCGGCCAGAGCCACGCATTGTTGTAGATGTCCTTCTTCTTGGAGATGTTCCAGAGGCAATCGCGATCGCGCTGCCAGGTGCCAACCGTATAGGTCTTGATCTGGTTCGACAGCGTGGTCTTGAGACTCGTGATCTTCTCGTTGACCGCAGTCAGACGATCCCAGAATTCCGGGATGAGGGAGAGTTTGTCTGACCAGAGTCCCCGTACCTTCGTTTCCAGATCGTTCACCTCGGATTCGCGTGCCACCAGATCGGCATCAGAAAGACGCATCAGATCGTTGGCGGTATTTTCCGAGTAGTCGACCTGCCGGCGGAATTCAGCAGCCTTGGCGGCATCGGACCCCACGAGACCGTACAGCTCATCCATCGCCTTCGTGTAGTCACCGTCCAGCTTCGCAGACTGTGATTTCAGAGACTCGATCGAACTTGTGAGACCCTTAATCTTGTCACCCAGCTCGGTGCGCTGCTGAGTGTACTTGTTGACTTCCTGCTGCCACTGTTCCTTGTTCATCTCTTCTTGAGCCGTGGCGAGGCTGAAAGAGACAACAAGCAGGGCAGCAAGCATGAGGGTTACTGACCAATGGAATTTCATCGTCAAAAGCTCCTTTGCTGTTTTCATGCTATTTGTTCGCAAGCCGCTGCTTGACAACTGCCATATCATCGGCAACCTTCTTCAGCTTTGCAGTCTTTTCCGCTACTTCTTTCTCAAGCGCCGCCTTCTCACCCTCCTTCGAGGTGACTTCTTTCTGCAGCGCATCGACCTCGGACTTCAGATCGGTAAGCTGCTTCATCATCGCTTCATCGGGGCGCGAGGAACACCCAACGAGCATGATGGAGGTCGTGAAAAGGAGAGCCACACCCAATGCGGTGACTGTCCTGTTGAGTTTGTTCATGTGAACCCCTCCTGATAGGTGGTAAGTGTTCGGATGATTCTGCGCAAACGGGTTGGAAGTGGACCCAGTATAACAAAAAAACCTGCGAATGTCAATCATTAATTTCTCTTCATGTTGACGCCTTCAGTTCAGACGGGGGAAGTTTTCCATCTTCCACGGCTCTTTCCACCGGAAGTTCAGACGCCCGGCACAACGGGAGTGACCAGCTAAAGAAGCCCGCGTTCGGCAAAACTCGTGTACCGGTCCCCCGCCAGAATCAGATGATCATGTAACGGGATCCCGACGATTCTGCCCGCATCGGCAAGTTGAGCAGTGATTTCCAGATCCTCCCTGCTTGGTTCGGGGTTCCCGCTGGGATGATTATGGATGACGATGATCGATGCGGCCCGGTGATCGATGGCCGCCTTGAACACCTCCCGGGGATGAACCAGGCTGGCGTTCAGTGTCCCGCGGGAAATCTCCAACACCTCGCGCACGCCGTTCTTCGCATCCAGTACCACGACAAAGAAGAGTTCCTGGGAAAGATCGCGCATCCGCGGGAGCATGAGGCGAAGCACATCTTCAGGGGACCTGACCAACGCCGTCTCATCTTCCGCGCTTCCCTGGACACGCCGCCCGAGTTCAAAGGCTGCGGAAAGCTCCACCGCTTTTGCCGCTCCAATCCCCGGGAGTCTCATCAGTTCCGCCGGGCTTTTGCCGGCAATCCCTCGAAGATTCTTTCCATTTCGCAAAACGTCGCGCGCGATCTCCAGCGCGCTCCGCCGCCCTGTTCCCGTCCGGACCACCAACGCCAGCAACTCTGCGTCCGAAAGGGCGGGCGCCCCCAGCCGGAGGAGTTTCTCCCTGGGACGGTCGTCCGGTGGGAGGTCTTTCATCCTGTACCGGGGCGCCGGAGGTTCGCCCGTTGATCCGCGCACGAATTCCGACATCAGGATCCTCACTCCCCCATAATCTCGTCAATCCGATCCAGCGTATCGCCGCCGAATTTCACGATCGGAAGCCATTGATTGACTCTCCCGGCTGAAAATCCGATCCGGGAATGCAGGCCCCGGTAGTCGCGTACCGCCCCAAGGGATTTCATAAGCCCCGTCCGCGTTGCCGCCCCGTTTCTGATCTGCTGGAGAACAAGTTGTGCGGTGTCGTAACCGTAGAGTACATTCTTTGACGGATTCTTCTTGAATCGTGCTGAGAAACCTGAAGCGAATTCCCTGTACGCTGTGCTGCTGATCTCGGGGTAGGAATCAAGGTCGAACACTATCCCCGTGCAGTAGCGTCGGTGGTCGTGAAGTTCTGTCAGATCATTCCACTCGCCTGATCCGAGGAGCTGCGTTGCGAAATTGAAATAGACCAACTGAGAAGAGACAACGCCGATCTCCGCCGATTCGCTGATCGGAACGTAGACGGCCTGGATCGACTTCACGGGGTATTCCACGCTGTCGACTTTCGTCAGGTCAAGAAACGGATGCAACCCGGCGGAATCGAGTCTTCCCCTCGCAAAGGGACCCAAGAGGTCGGTCGCCCGGATGACTCCACCGCGCGACATCAGCGAATCGAGACGTTTCTTCGGAACACCCAGCTCGACATACCTCATGATATCCGTCGGCTTCATCTTCCCCGCAAACGAGATCATCGGTTCGGCCTCCTCTGCCATGCCGGCCCGCCGCATGTTCTCAAACTGGCTTTTCAGATCCGAAGCACCTTTGAGATACCATTGCTGGGTAATCACCTTTGCCCCAAGTCGGATTGCTTCCCTGGCGAAGCCTTCCGCCAGGTACTTTCCATATGCGTCGCTCGGAGCAAGGGTCGCAACGGTCTTGAGCCCCAGCACTCCAACAGCATACCGAGCCATCGCACGGCCGCGTGTCTCGTAGTCCGGGTTTGCCTGAAAGATGTACTCTCCCGCCGCCGCGATCCCGTTTCCGTTCGCGGTGGGACTGATCAGGGGCACACCGCCGGTCTGGGCCGGTATCGCGGCTGCGCTCGCTGTTGCCGAGAAAATCGGACCTATGATGCCGACGATGGAGTTGTCGGCAGCCAATTCCTGCACACGCTGTACAGCAACCCGGGGGTCCCGTTCGGTGTCACGTGTCTCCAGCGCAACTTTGATGCGGGCCGAAGGATCCTTCGCGTATTGCTCCGGCGTCACCACTGGCGCCTCGCGCGCCTTCTCGGCC
>DAIUKN010000396.1:0-3622 GCA_036848195.1 Bacteroidota bacterium | reverse complement strand
AGACTTCGCTCCCGCTGAGTGTTGCACCATTTGCCGGGTCATGTGTGAACCGTTGCAGACGAACCCCTGAATGGCCGACGGGAAGGAGCAGATTCAGCCCGCTGCCAGTGGCAACCCAGATCCCGCCACTGTCGCCGGCAGCCGGAACAATCGCCCAGACATCATTGGCCGTCAGACTGTTCGGATTGACTTGATCGTTTCGATACACAGGGAAATCTCCCCCCGCCGGATCATATCGGCATAATCCCCCGTGAGACGTCCCGATCCACAGGGTGCCCGCGGAATCTTCGGCAAGCGAGCGTACGTTATCGTCGCTCAGGCTGTGCGGATTTTGCGGGTCATGACGGAAGTGCCGGAACCTGCCCGTTCCACTTTCCAGGCGGTCGAGACCGCCACCGTCCGTCCCGACCCAGAGGTTTCCGCCCCTGTCTTCATGCAGAGCCAGAATCGGATCAGCGGCCAGGCTCGTCGGGTCCGCTGGATTGTGGAGGAATTGTGTGAACGTCCCCGTTGCTCGGTCAAGCCGATTGAGACCGGCGGCTGTCCCGATCCACAGCATCCCATGCCGGTCTTCACAAATCGCCGTAACGGTGCTATTGGTCAGACCGGCCGGCTGAGTGGCCAGATGTTGGTAAGCAGTAAATACTTCTGTCGTGGGATCAAACCGGTTGAGGCCGTTGCCCGTTCCGATCCAGAGCATCCCATCCCTCCCCTCGGCCAGACAGAAGACAGCGTTGTCTGAAAGAGTTGTAGAATCGAAGGGCGAGTGCGTGTAGACGGTAAAAAGATGGCCGTCGTACCGGTTCAGTCCGCCGAGTGTCCCGAACCACATAAACCCGCGGGAGTCCTGAAGAATCGACGAGACCCCGTTCTGCGAAAGTCCCTGGTCGATGGAGAGATGGTCGAAGACCGGTTGAGGATATTGTGCGATGCCGCCCGACGTGAGACCGAGGAGGACGAAGAGGAGAAGGATAAGGGGATTGGGTGCGTTCACGTGCGCGCTCCCTGGGGAAACGATGAAGTGTACTCCTGCCCGGAGACAAAATCAAGGACGAATCCCTTGCATATTTGGTTGGTTTTGAGCTATTTTCGTGCGCAATGGGCTACGAACAGGTCAACTTCATTTATCTTTCGGAAATTCTTGGACTACCGGTGGTGCTGGCCGACGGAAGCCGAATCGGTCGCATCATCGATCTGGCTGCCACGCCATCGCAGGTCTACCCGAAAGTTACAGGCCTGATCGCGTCGACTAATGGCCAGCGTACGCCCATCTACATCCCCTGGAACAAGGTCAAGCGGACCACATTCCATAAGAGCATCTCTCTGGACTATACCCCGGGCCCCGAGTCCAGCGTCAGCAAGGCTGCGGAAACAGAGATCCTTCTCGGAAAGACGTTTCTGGACAAGCAGATCATCTCAACCTCCGGCTACAAGCTCGTCCGGGTGAACGACCTGCAGCTCCTCATTGACAACACCTCGAAGGAGAACCCCAACCTCTGGCTGGTTCATATTGACATCGGAGTCAAAGGCCTTTTTCGGCGGCTCGGCTGGGGGCGATGGGTGAATGCTGTCTTCAAGTGGATCGTTGCCCGGGACATGAAGGACATGTTCGTCTCATGGAAAAACGTTCAACCCACGTCGACGACCAGCGTTTCCGGTTCGCTCCATCTGAAAACCGACTCATCGAAGCTCGAAGAAATCCACCCTGCCGATCTTGCCGACATCCTCGAGGACCTGGGCACCGACGAACGCATTTCGCTCCTTGAGTCCCTCGACGCATCCGCTGCGGCGTTGACGTTTCAAGAAATGCCGCTCAAGCTGCGTCTGCAGATCTGCGAGAACCTGGAGACGGAAAAGCTCCTTCCTATCATCAACGAGATGCAGATAGACGAGCTGGTCGACCTGCTTGATGAACTCCCCCCCGATCGGCGCAATGCACTCTTCCAGAAGATGCCCTCAGAGAAGGTCGCGGAGATCAAAGAGCTTTCGAAGTTGTCGGCACACGGCGTCGGGAGCATCATGAACACCGACTTCATCACTGCACGCGCGCCTCAGACCGCGGGAGAGGTCCTTCGCATCGTTCAGTCCGAGGCGCCCAAGGCGGAAGTGCTGTATTACGTCTACATCCTGGATGACGCGGACCGGCTGAAAGGGATTGTTACGCTTCGGCATCTCCTGGTGGCCGATCCTGCGACACCGGTCAAGGATATTATGCATGAGAACGTCATTTCGGTGGAGATCGAGACGAGTCTCAAACACGTAGCGCGCCTCTTTTTCAAATACAACTTCGAAGCCATCCCCGTCGTCGACGACGGCAACAAGATCCAGGGGATCGTGACGCTTCGCGACACACTGGAATCCGTCTTCCCCGAAGTGCGGGAAGAGTCCAAAGGGTAAGATGCAACTCGCCAGACGGCTCAAGGAACAACCCGCACTCCGGAACCTGCTGATATTCCTCAGCATCGTGGGCCCGGGCATCATCACCGGCAGCGTCGATAATGACGCCGGCGGGATCACGACATACTCCGTGGCGGGGGCAACCTACGGCTACCGTCTGCTCTGGACGCTCATCCCTTCATTTATCGCCCTTCTGACAGTCCAGGAAATGAATGCCCGCATGGGCATTGTGACCGGCAAGGGTCTGGCGGACCTCATCCGGGAGAATTTCGGAGTCAGGATCACCTTCTACATCTTCGTCTTCCTGCTCATCGCCGACATCGGCAACACTGCCACGGAATTCGCCGGCGTCGCGGGCAGCATGATGGTCCTCGGTGTGAGCAAGTATATATCGGTGCCTCTCGCAGCGGTCGGGGTCTGGATCCTGGTGGTCAAGGGGAACTACAAGATCTCCGAAAAGGTCTTTCTGCTCTTCAGCGTTTTCCTCCTCTCCTACGTCGTGTCAGCCATCATGGCAAAACCGCACTGGGGCGAAATCGGCACAGCACTGGTTACGCCGACGATTCAGTGGGACGGTGAGTATATTGCCACCGTGCTCGGCTTGGTCGGCACGACCGTCGCGCCGTGGATGCAGTTCTACATGCAATCTTCGGTCATCGAAAAAGGAATCAAGATCGGGGATTACAAATTCACCGTTTGGGATGTCGTCCTCGGGTGCATTGCCACCATTGTCGTTGCGTTCTTCATTATTGTCTCCTGCGCCGCAACGCTGCATGTCAACGGGATTCATATTCACGAGGCCAAAGATGCCGCGATGGCGCTCGGCCCGCTTGCCGGCGCTCTTGCCTCAGAGGTGTTCGCGTTCGGACTCTTCATTGCATCCGTCTTCTCAGCCGCCATCCTCCCGCTGGCCGACGTGGAGCGGCACCACATCGCCCGGGTCCTGGAGCAGGTGGGCGGCCACCGGGCCCGCGCCGCCCAGGTCCTCGGGATCAGCGAGCGCAACCTCTACCGGCGCATCAAGGAGTACCAGCTGGACGCCTACTTGGAGGTGCAGGGCACGAAGCAGCCGGACCGGTCGTGAGCGGCGCCTCCTGCCAACCTGGCAGGAGGCCGTGGCGAGAGCCAACCCGTTGGGAAGCGAGGGGAGATCTCCCCTCCTTGATCGGGCTCAAGCCTTCCTGGCAGGCCCCAGGCTGCGCCAGGGCCCACCCCGAGGCGCCTT